>NZ_BPRD01000404.1 GCF_022179745.1 Methylorubrum podarium | reverse complement strand
GCCGCGCCATGTCCCGCGCTCGGCGGCGGAGAAGGGCTGGCAGGCACGGTCTCGCGCCGGTCCAGGTTTCGAGACCCCACAGAGCGCCAGAGCCCGCCAGCGATCCACCTTAGCCGGTCCAGAGTCCGCGGAAGCCGGCGCGGCCGCAGGCGAGACTGCCAGAGCCACCAGGAGGGTGAGGCGCAGGGCGATCAATAGAGCCTCACCCCGAACCACGAGAGCCACAGGCGGTTGAGGCGGGTGTTCCGGGTGGGATCGAGGGTGGCGAGATCGTGCCGGCACTCGGCAACGCGCCGATCGCGCGCCTTGCGCTTGGTCTCCCGGTCCAGGACTTCGCCCGGCGCCAGCATGTGAAGGCCACGCACGGCCTGATCGGCGGCATCCTTCCCGTAGAGCCGCACCCAATCGTCGGCGACGGATGAGAGAAACGCGGTCCGCGCCATCCAGAAACTCTCACCGCACGAAACCCGCTGATTGATGTGCTCAAGAGCCTCCATCACCAGAGCCTGAGCGCACGTCTTGATGGAGGGATCCACGTATACCTGAGCCATTCCCCTGCCCTCTCCAATGTGTGCCGGCTCTATCCCGGACACTGCAATTATATCGCGGCAGATGAAGCTAAATCAAGTATTACTGAAATATATTGTTTGTAACTAATCAATACATCTCCGCAACGCCGCTTGCATCCAAGCCGCGCCGCCAGACCCATGGCCCAGGTTTTTTGCAGTTTCAGCAAACGAGTTGCGGACCGCAGCGGAGGCCTTGTCCGCGCCAGCAACTCGAAAAAAATCCTGAACCGCGATCCTAACTCGTCCGACGCAACTCGATCCCAAGGCAAACAAAGGGGACTCGACTCCGAGAAACAAAAAACCTAAGTCATGTGAAACAGGTTTCGGGCCGGAGATACCCGCATGTTTCGCCTTGCTGACGTCGCCCGCACCATCGACCCCGAAAACTCGGCAGCGCTGCTGAACGATCTCCGGAATTGGTTTGCCCGCGGGGTGCTCCACTACACCGTGGACCCGGCCGAGGGTGTCGAGCCGGATCAGCCCGCCTCCAAACCCGGCAGCCCGGGGCTCCTGAGCCGCCACCGCGTGATCCAGGTGGCCATTACCGTGCACCTCGTGCGGCTCGGCCTGCCGCCGAAAGAGGCCGCGCACATCGCCGGCTCGTTCTCGGATGTGTCCACGCCCCCGCGGCTCCCCGGGATGCTGTTTCCGCGCGGTGAAACGGTGCTCGCCGTCTGGCGCCGTGGAGCCGGTCCGTTCGAGCGCCGGGTGTTGAACCCCGACCCCCGCGAAACGGCGCGCGATCTCTCGTTCCGGGTCGCCGGCAGCGCGGGCCTGCCGCCTGCCCTCATCACCATCAACTGCGGGGATTTGCTCCGCAGCCTTGAGCCCCTGATCGGGCCGTCCCCGGCCTATCCCGTCTGAGGAGAGTTCCATGCGTATCCACGAACTGCGCGAACAGCGCGCCAACCGGGTCGCCGAGATGCGCGGCCTCGTGGACAAGGCCGAGACCGAAAAGCGGGAGCTCAACGAACAGGAGCGCTCCCGTTTCGACACCCTCAAGGGCGAAGTGACCGGGCTGGAAACCCGCATTGGGCAGGCCGAGACCCTGGCCAATTTCGAGCGTCACGCCGAGGCGGCGCCGGTCGCTGGTCACGGTGGTATGGCCGATCTGGAGGCGCGTTACTCCATCGGCCGCGCGGTCTCCGAGTTCATGGAAACGGGCCGGCTGACCGGGGCCGAGGGCGAGTATGCCGCCGAGATTTCCCGGGAGCGCCGCGGCGGTGGCCGGAAAGGCGGCTTCGCTGCACCCCTGAGCGCATTTCTCGGCAGCGAACAGCGGTACGTCGGCACGACACAGCCGGCCGGCGGCCCTGGTGGCGCCCTGGTGCCGACGCACCTCGGCCCGCTGATCGACCGCCCTCGGCCGCAACTGGCCGTCCAGCGTCTCGGGGCCACCGTGCTGACGGGCCTGACCGGGAACTTGGACCTGCCGCGTCAGAAGACGTCCGGCACGGCCAATTGGGTCGCAGAGCACGCGCCTGCCACGAAGTCTGACCCGACCTTCGACAAGGTGTCGATGGCTCCCAAAACGGTCACGGCCAAATACGAAGTCACGCGGCGAATGATGATTCAGGCGCCTCAGATTGAGCAAGTCTTGCGCTATGATATCGGTTTGCTGCTGGCGCAGGCCCTCGATCAGGCCGCGACCATGGGGACCGGCGAGAATAACATTCCGCTCGGGATCAAGAGCACGCCCGGCGTGCACAAGGTTCCTGGGGTCTACGCGGACCCGGAGAACCCGACCATCGCCGAGTTGGACGCCCTTTTCGGCACCCTGACCGGGCTGATCGAGAATGCCGACATCGGCGGTTCGACCGGCTACCTCGCGCACCCGGCCGTCAAGGCGACGCTAAACCGCTACCGTACCGCCACCGGTGAGCTCGTCGGCGTGGCCGGGTTCCTCAAGGGCGAAGCGTCCGCGTGGTCGACTCTGCTCCCGGACAACGGCGGGGTTAGCACGAGCCTCGCGCACGTCTTCTACGGCAACTGGCCGGACCTCCTGCTGGGCATGTGGTCGAGCGTCGATATTTTCCTGAACCCGTACGCAACGGAGATGGCGGACCGCGGGGGCGCCTATCTGCACGCGTTCCTGGACGCTGACGTGTCGGTTCGGCACCCGGAAAGCTTCGCGTTCACCGACGACTTCCCGACCCAGCGGCTTGCCGCCTCTACGGTTGTCGCCGCGTGATGGAACAGCGCGGCGCAGAGATCGAGGTGCGGGCCAAGGGTCGGCGCCTTGAGGGACACGCCGCCCTGTTCGGCGTGGAGACCCGGATCTCTGGCCCGCGCGGCCTGTTCTGGGAAACGATCCGGGCCGGCGCCTTTGCGGCGTCGCTCCGGGCCCGCGATGTGCTCGCCCTGCGCGACCATGATCCCACGCGGGTGCTCGCGCGGACCAAAAGCGGCACCCTGCGGCTCGCCGAGGACTCGACCGGCCTCCAATTCGAGATCGCCCTCTCGGACAGCACCGAGGCGCGCGACGTGCTTGCCCTAGTCGAGCGAGGGGATGCCGGGGGCATGTCGTTCGCCTTCGATGCCGAGGACGAGGATTGGCAGGGCGATCGCCGCGAGCTCCGGTCCGTCACGCTCCACGAGATCTCGGTGGTGTCCGCTTGGCCCGCCTACCCTGGGACCATCGTTCAGGCCCGCGCCGGCGGCCCGGCGGCACCTCCCGGCCTGGCGCTCGCCCGACTCTATCTCGACACGCTGCGGGGTTGATCCATGGGGTTCCTGAGCCGCATCCTCGGCCGCGAGCGCCGCGACGCCCCTCCGCAGGCCCTTGGGGCGTCGGACCCGCTCTTGGCGCAGTTCCTCGGCTTCGGGCGGGCCTCCGGTTGGGGGGCGCCGGAACAGGCCCTCTCGCAACTCGGCGTCGCGGCTCGGTGCACCAGCCTGATCGCCGAGTCCCTCGCCGCGCTCCCCCTCACCGTTTTCGAGCTCCACGAGGACGGCGGCCGGGAGGAAGCCCGGAGCCATCCGCTCACCGCCGTGCTCAACGACGCCGCCAACGACCGGATGCCGGCCTTCCACCTCCGCGAGGCCCTGGCGCGCGACGTCCTGATGGGTGGCAACGGCTACGCGCACACGATCCGGGACGGCCGCGGACGTGTGGCGGCCCTCGATTACATGCCTGCGCGCATGGTGGGCGTGGAACAGCTTTCCAGCGGTCGGCTCCGGTATCGCTGGACCCATCCGACCCGCGGGACGCTCATCCTCCTGGAGGAGGAGGTGGCGCACCTGCGCTATGCCTCGGCGGACGGCATCCTCGGCCGCTCCCCGCTGGCATGGGCGCACGGCGCCGTCGGGCTCGCCATGGCACAGAGCGAGCTTGCACAGATCCAGGTGGATCGCGGTTTCGTGCCTGATGTGAGTTTCGAGACTGATCTCTCATTCGGGCGAGAGGACGATGCAACGTCGAATGCCGCCTTCAATCGGCTCAAGCGGCAGCTAACAGAGCGCCTCAGGGGCGCGCGCTCAGAAATTCTTCCCCTGATGCTGGAGTCGGGACTCAAGGCCAAGCCGCTGGCGGTGTCCGGCCGCGAGGCGCAGTTTCACGAGTCCCGCATGGCTGGCCTGGAGGATGTGGCGCGCATCTACGGCGTGCCGCTGTCCGTGGTCGGCCTCGGCAATCCCTCCAGCTACGGCAGCCTGAAAGAGGAAGGGGCCGCCCTGGTGCGGAACTGCCTCGCGCCGTGGGCCGCCCGGATCGAGGCGCAGCTAAACCTCTCGCTCCTGAGCACCGAGGGTCGGCGCCGCTACCGGATCGAGCACGACCTCTCCGGGCTCCTCCGCGGGAGCCTCCAAGAGCGCGTGACGGCTTGGCAGGTCGGCATCACGAATTCGATGTTCACGCCGCAGGAGGTGCGCCGCTGGGAGGGCCTGAGCAGCGAGCCGCCGAATGGTGAGGTGCTGATCCAGCCCATGAACATGGGCGAGCACGGCAGGCCGCCACAGGAGCCGCCACCGGCATGACGGGTTGCCCGGCGTCCTGCAGGGCGTCGGGGACGCTCCGGGGCCCGGAGTGCCGGCGGGATCGGGCATGGCACGATCCGCGGTCGGCAGAAATTCGAGTTCGCGCGGGCCTCTTTCCTGCCCGGAGTTCCAGGCCTGCGCGGAGCCCACCGGGCGGTGGCGAAAAACACCCGGAGTCGGCGGCCCTTCCGCGTTTGGGGCGCGCTCGGAAATCCGCCCTGGCAACAGGGAGATGGCGCGAATGGCCGGCGCGAATATCGGCCTGAGCCCGCGGTGTGGCTTTCCACGCACCGCGGGCGCCCCTTTCAGGAGCGGAATATGGCCCAGGTTGTCCAGGTGAACGCAGCGGGCCGGGAGATCGCGCCCCCGGTCACGATCGACCGCGGCCGGCGCCGCCTGCCGCAGGTAATTGCCGCGCATGTAGACCGCTCCCGCCCCTTCATGATCGCGGTCCAGCGCGACTCCGAGCTCGATAAGCCGATTGGCGAATCTTTCGTGGGCCGCGGGTGGAAGGTCGCACCTGTGCGTGATGAGGCCGGCGAGATTGTCGTGCCGGGCAAGGTGAACCCCTGGCCGCGGAAATACATCGCCGAGGATGCTGTGGTGGTGGTGGTCTACCTGCCGCACGGTGGCGGTGGTGGCGGCGGCGGCCGGAGCAAAAGCCCGCTCTCCATCGTCGCCGGCATCGCGGGGCTCGCCCTCCTGGCCTTCGCCGGGCCGCTCGCCGCCCTGGCAACACCTGCCCTCGGGCTGGCCGGCGCTTCGTTCGCCGGGGTCTCGGCCGCGTCCTTCCTTCAAGCCGGTGCCGTGATCGGCGCCACTGTCCTCCTCCCCCTCAGCCGCTCAACCGCACCGCGTATCTGGAGTTTTGCGCATGACCGCCATGAACACCATCGTGACCCCGACGGCTGTGCACGTCTCGACGGACGGGGCGAGCTACCTGCGGGATGGTCAAATCGTGTGGGAGGGGCAGAAGGTCGGCATCCTGGCGCACCTGCCGGCGGTGATCGGCGTGCGTGGCCCGAGCATGCACGTCCCCTCCATCGTCGCCAACGTGTCCGCCAACTTCACGGGATTCGATCCGCTCGTGGCCGCGGCGGCCCGACTGTTCCGCGCCATCCATGAGCAGTACGGCGCGGCGATGGCGGCTCAGGATAGGGCCCACGAGGCTCACGAGGATGCGGAGTTCGTCGTTGCTGGCTGGTCGGAAGAGCGGGATCGTCCGGAGGCTTATGGCGTGCACAGCCATGGCCGCAACGGGTTGAAGGCCTGGACGCTGTTTGAGATCCCCGGCCTCTCGATATCGCCCAGCGATCCCGAACTGATTGACCGCCTCGATTTCCTCAATCTGGAAACGGTGCTGACCAACGTCGAGGCGACGGCACTCCGGATTATGGAGCTCCAGCGCGAGCGGCCTTTCGAGATGGAGAGCGGCCGCGCCACGGTGGCGGCCGGCGCGTTCTGCCAACTCACTACGCTCACCCGATCGGGAGTTACAACGCGGATCTTGAAGCGATGGGGAAATAAAACTGCACCTGCGTCAGCGCTTTTCAGGTCAGACGCAGTATGCAGCTAGGCTTGGTCGGGCTTAGGAGCTTTTCGCAACATCATTTTATAGGCGAAATCTCGCATGTATGGTTCTGTGAGCGAGCCTATCACTGGAAAGGAATATCCTGACCAGCACCCAAAGAATCGATCATTCCACGGCAGCGTGAGAATGTTATCCAGATCGAACCGCGTAGCGCGGGCCAGACCGAACTGATCTATATCACGTGCGTATTGTACGATTACGTCCTTGCTTGCTCTTTGCATCAGTTTCAGGTTCTTAGTCCCGAAGCACGTGCGGCAAGCAAACCGTCCCGTCCGCGCATCCCGCAGGATGCCCACGATCAAACTGGGCCTCAGATCAGGCCCAGGATCTTTGCTTGGATGTCGAGGATACCAGCAGGTAGCGATGTCGAAGGCCGAAGGGGGAGCTGGGTACCATTCGACCGGCGGCTGATCAGCCGCCATATCCGTCGATCAGTACCCAATCGCCATCGGCGAGAAACACGTCGGCATCAGCCTGAAGCTGAGCAAGCGCATCCTGGGTGATATCGTCTTCGTACGAGTAGGCGCGCGAGGACGCCTCCGGCTTGGAATAAGCGGCGGCTCCGTGCACGTCCCCAAAGGAGTAGCTCACGCCACCCTCGTTCTCTTCGTGTTCGTATTCGTACTTACGGAGCGGGTCCATTTTGTCCCCCTGGTGAGCAGGAGAGAGTGCGGATCTCAGAGCATTCAACGGAGTGCTGTCACAGCAGTTCCGAAGCGAGTCTCTGAGCTGAAGGTGATCATGCAGCCCATTAACGAGGGCTGAAGCCAGTCGGTTACCGTTCCATGCACTCGGCATAGCGCACGTTTGAAACCGGCGCAAATGACAGATTTGTCACTCGGGCTGATGTTTCTGACGTAGTTTGCGGCATGCACAGGACATAGTGCCGATGGTTGCGAATTTGCAGTGTGGTCCGACACGCATGCTGTCGCACGCAGACGCATGGCTGCGGGGGCGGTGCAACGAGTTGCACCAAAATGAGTAAGCAGGAGTTGCCGTCGCGATTTCGGCTTGGTGCCGTCACCGTGCCGTCAACATGCCCAACAAGAAAAGGCAGCCCAAGAGCCGCCTCATCTAACCTACTTCGAAATAACCAGAAATCTGGTGGGCGCGACAGGGATCGAACCTGTGACCCCTACCATGTCAAGGTAGTGCTCTCCCGCTGAGCTACGCGCCCCGGCAGGTCGTCCGGGTGGCCCCGGCGTCCTGCGAGGCCGCGGCTATAGCCGGTGCCGGGCGGCTCCGCAAGCGGGGCGTCGGCGGAATCTGACGGCAGCCGCCGAAACCCGCGGACCCCGCCCCGGGCAACGGCGCTCCCCTCGCCTCTCCCTCTCATCCCCATTGCGCGCGGGCGGCAAAAATCGGCTAAGAGTGCGCCCGCGAAACCTGCGGCCGCCGCACCCTGTCGGCGGCGATGCGGCGCGCACCGAGCGGACGGACCAGCACGGGACCGAGGACGGCAAGCAAGGATGCGGTTTCTCCTATCGTCCGACGAGGGCGACGTGATCCGGGGCTGGGTGGTGCCGGACAACCCGCAGGCGATCAGCCGGGTCTGCGTCTGCATCGACGGGCGCCGGGTGGCGGAGGCCTCGGCCATCCACGCCGACCCGAACTTCGTCAAGTTCGGCTGGCACGCGACCGGACAATGCCATTTCGAGATCCGCGAGTCCGACGTGCCGGGCCTCGCCGGGATCGAGCGGCTCGAGATCTACGACGTCGACACCAACGTGCTGATCTACCGGCGGCTGCCGGGCGGGGGGCTGACCGACAAGAAGGTCATCCTGCTCAACGCCCATATCCGCCCGGAAACGGTGGTCCAGACCGCGCTGTATCCCTATTTCCGGCAATCGTATTTCGGGATCGGCCGGTTTCCGGACGAGATCCTGCGGGCGATGTTCGACACCGTCACGCTCGATTCCTGCCTGATGGCCGGCGCGATCATCTTCCCGCGCTACGAGGGGCACTTCGTCCAGAGCGGCGCGCTCACCATGCTGCTCGTCCACGATCCCTTCGTGGAACTGGCCAGCCGCCTCTATTGGCTGCGCGAGCGGGCGAGCATCGCCGCCAACGCGGAGCAGCACTGGCGCCTCGGCAACCTCGTCGAGGCGGCGGCCTTCACCCTCGACTACGACTTCACCGACGTGAAGAGCCTGAAGCGGCTGTTCCGGATGATGCCGGAACCGGCCTATCACCTGCTCTACAACCCCCTGACCCGCCAGCTCAGCACCCACGTGCCGGAGGACCGGCTGATGCCGGCGAGCTCGATCATCGCGGTCGAGGTCCTGTCGCGCATCGACGTCGTCGGCCACCGCGACTACTTCGAGGCGTTCATGGCCTCGGTGTTCCACCATATCGGGATCGACGCCCCGCTGCCGCTGCCGCTGCCGATTCCCAACGAGACGCTGGCGCTCGCCGA
>NZ_BPRD01000403.1 GCF_022179745.1 Methylorubrum podarium | reverse complement strand
AGGGGGCGCCGGGCGAGGGCGAGACCACGCTGATCGACCTCGCCCGGCGCCCCCTGCCCGTCGCGGACGTAGGAGAGCGCGGATTCCACGAGCCCGTTCATCTGGTCGAGGTCGCGCAGGGTCATCTCGCGGGCGCGCTCGTCCTCGATGAACTCGGCGCGCAGCCGCAGGCGGGTGATCGGGGTGCGCAGATCGTGGCTGATCGCGGCCAGCATCTGCGTGCGGTCGTCGAGGAGGCGCAGCAGGCGGGTGCGCATCCGGTCCAGCGCGCGGGCGAGCGCCAGCACCTCCTCCGGGCCGCGCCGGGGGAGCGGCGGCGGCTCCTCCGCCGTGCCGAAGGCTTCCGCCGCCGCCGCGAGTCCGGCGAGCGGAGCGGTGAGCGCCCGCGTCGCCCAGAACGAGAGCAGCGTGAGGCTGACCCCGAGGAAGACGAAGGTGAAGATGATCGGTCCCTGCGCCGGCGGCCGGGGAAAGTCGTCGGGCAGCACCGCCCGCAGCCGGGCGCCGGCCGGGGTGGTGATGCCGATCTGCAGGGTCCCGGTCTTCCCCCGGTCGTGGCCGGGGGAGAGGTCCGTCACCGGCAGCGCCCGCCCGAATCCGTCGCGCAGGCGCTCGATCAGGGGATGGCGCCCGATCTCGTCCTCCGTGTTCCCCTGCGCATTCCCTTGCGTCTCCCCCTGCCCCGCCGAGGGCACGGTCCCGTCCCAGGGGCCGAGGCGCAGGGTCGGCAGGCTGCGCGCCGCCGCCCGGAGGATCCCGTCGCGCTCGTCCGGCGCGGCGGCGTCGAGCAGCCGCGCGACGACGGAAAGCCGGGTCGCGGCCACCCCCGGCCGCTCGTCGGGCCGCCACGGCTCGCGGAGCGCCAGCAGCATGACCGCCGCCAGGACGTGGGCCGCGAGCAGGGCCGCCACGACGAGGAGCGCGATCTGCCCGGCGGCCTTTCTCGGGCGCGGCCAAGGCAGGGGCGGCCAAGGTAAACGCGGCCAAGGCAGGCGTCGCCAAGCCGAGCGCCGCGCGCGGTCCGCCTCGGGGGCCGTCGGCGCCTCCGCCGGGCCGGTCGCGGTTCTGACGGTGCTCATGAGCGGCCGATCTCCGGCGCGAACAGGTAGCCGCCCGAGCGGATCGTGCGGATGATCTCGGGGTTGCGCGGGTCGCGCTCGATCTTCTGGCGGATGCGCGAGACTAGGACGTCGATGCTGCGCTCGAACGGCCCCGCCGCCCGGCCCTGCGTCAGGTCGAGGAGCTGGTCGCGGGAGAGGACGCGGCCCGGCCGCAGGCACAGCGCGTGGAGCAGGTCGAACTCGGCCCCCGTGATGGCGATGCGCGCGCCCTCCGGGCTCAGCACCTGCCGGAGGCCGACATCGAGGGTCCAGCCCGAGAAGTGGAAGCGGCGCGCGCCGTCCCCGTCCTGCGGCTCGGCGCCCTTGCGCCGCAGGATCGCCCGGATGCGCGCCAGCAATTCGCGCGGGTTGAACGGCTTGCCGAGATAATCGTCCGCGCCGATCTCCAGCCCGACGATCCGGTCGATCTCCTCGGACTTCGCCGTGAGCATCAGGATCGGCACCTGCGACGAGGCGCGCAGGCGCCGGCACAGGCTCAGCCCGTCCTCGCCCGGCAGCATCAGGTCGAGGACGATGAGATCGACCCGGGCATCGGCCAGCACCCGGTCCATCTCGCGCCCGTCGCCCGCGAGGCTCACGCGGCACTCGTTGGCGCGCAGGTAGCGCGCGACGAGGGCGCTGATCTCGCGGTCGTCCTCGACGACGAGGATGTGGGGCGTCGGCTGGTTCGTGGTCATGACGGCACAAGTCTTAGCGCCGCGCGCGCCCGGCCCGGAAGTCGCCTCGATGCTGAAGATTGTAACCGCGCGTTTCCGGTGCCGGATCGGAGACCTGCGGCAACAATCCGGGCCGGTGTTCCGGAGCGATCGCTCGGCGCGATCGCCCCGATTCTTTCGCCTCACGCGCCGGCACCCGCCTCCGCGGACAGCCTCGGTTGCCTGGGCTCTCGCTCCGCTCGATGCTTTCCGGGCGATGGTCCTGTTTCATACAGGCCCCTCGATTGCCCTGCCGGCCGCCGATTCTTATGTCGGTGGCACGTGCTCGAACAGGTCCGGGCGCCGGAGGAGATCCCCATGCAAGGCTCGAACCGCCTTTTCGACGACGTCGCCCGCCTGTTCACCGATGCCGCCGGGGCCGCGCAGGGCGTGCGCCGCGAGGCGGAGACGATGTTCAAGGGCCAGGTCGAGCGCCTGATCCGCGACATGGACGTCGCGACCCGCGAGGAGGTGGACGTGCTGCGCGACCTCGTCGCCGCCCTGCGCAGCCAGAACGACGCGCTGGCCGCCCGCGTCGGCGCGCTGGAGGCCCGCCTCGGCGCTGAGGCGGGGAGCGCCGGAAGCACGGAATCGGTCTGAGCGGCACCGGCGCGGCAGCCCGGACTCACCCTCGCGGGAAAGCGCGAATCCGGATTTCTTTGCACAGGAAGCATCGGTGGATAGCCGCGTTGCCCACCGCTGATGCCGGGGCGACGCTTTGAAGGCCGCGGGGGGCGCGGGCTATAAACGATCCGAAGTTGATTCGCCCCGGCGGAAAGGTGGAACCGAACCCCGGGGTGGTGAAATCTGATTGAACCCCTCCGCAGGACGGAGATCGACGGGCGTCCCCTCGATTCCCGTCACGGCCCTGCTTTGCCCGCCGGCCCGATCGAGCCCTCGACCGGGTCGACAACTTGGATCGCCATGACCCAGCTCAGCTTCATCGAAGACAGCGACCGGCCGGAGCACCCGCTCGACGTCGTCGAGCGCCTCGCCTCGCTGAGGGACTGGATCTTCGATCGGATCGAGACCGACGAGATGTCGGTCTCCGTCTCGGGGCGCTGGGCCGAGTACCACGTCGCCTTCACCTGGATCGAGGAAGTGGAGTCGCTGCACGTGGCCGCCGCCTTCGACCTGAAGGTGCCGGAGCGGCGCCGCGCCGAGATGCTGCGCCTCGTCGCCCTCGTGAACGAGCAGCTCTGGATCGGCCATTTCGACCTGTGGTCGTCCGACAGCGTCGTGATGTTCCGCCACTCGCTGCTGCTCACCGACGGCATCGCGCCGACGCAGGGGCAGTGCGCGATGATGATGAAGACGTCCACCGACGCCTGCGAGCGCTACTACCAAGCCTTCCAATTCGTGCTCTGGGCCGGCAAGGATGCCCGCGAGGCCCTCGACGCGGTGCTGTTCGAGACCGAAGGCGAGGCGTGAGCGCCGGCGCGGGACGACCGAGATGACCCGAGACCAAGCCCCGTCCGCCTTCCCCACGCCCCTGGTCCTGGCCGGGGCCGGCAAGATGGGGGCGGCGCTGCTGCGGGGCTGGCTCGCGGGCAGCCTCGACCCCGCCGCGGTGACGATCGTCGATCCACAGCCCTCCCCGGAGATCGCCGCGCTCTGCGCCGAGCGCGCCTTGCGCCTCAACCCCGAGGCCGCGTCCCCGGCCGGCGCCCTGGTGCTCGGCATCAAGCCGCAGGTTCTCGACGAGGCCGCCGCGGCCTTGGGAGCCTGGATCGGCCCCGACACCCTCGTCGTCTCGATCCTGGCGGGAAAGACCATCGCCGACCTGAAGCGGCGCCTGCCGGTCGCCCGCGCGGTGGTGCGCGTGATGCCCAATCTGCCCGCCAGCATCGGCCGCGGTGCCACCGGCGCCGTCGGCAGCCCCGAGGTCGGGCCGGAGGCGCGGGCGGGAGCGGAGACGCTTCTTTCCAGTTCCGGCCTCGTGGCGTGGCTCGACGACGAGGCGCTGATCGATGCGGTGACCGCGGTCTCGGGCTCGGGGCCGGCCTACGTCTTCCTGCTGGCGGAAGCGCTCGCGGAGGCCGGCGTGGCAGCGGGCCTGCCGCCGGAGCTGTCGGCGCAGCTCGCCCGCGCCACCGTCGCGGGGGCCGGCGCCCTGCTCGACGCCGATGCCCGCGAGGCCGGGCAGTTGCGCCGGGACGTCACCTCGCCCGGCGGCACCACCGCGGCGGCGCTCGCCGTGCTGATGCGCGAGGGCGCCCTGCCCGACCTGATGCGGGAGGCGGTCGCCGCGGCCAAGCGGCGGGCGGGCGAATTGTCCGGCTGACGGGGCGGCGGGTTCAACCCGGCGGCTTTGCCCCTACATGAGACGTCGAACCGAACACGGAGCACGGATCATGGACACGGCCCCCGAGCCCAACACCGGCGGCAAGCCCGAGACCGGCGGGTCCGATTCGTCGCATTCCGGCAAGGCGCGGACCAAGAGCGCGCCGAAGCCCAATCCGCGCGAGGCCGCGGTCGAGGCGCTGATGCGGCTCGCCGCCGAGCAGCCCTGGAACGACATCGAGATCGGCGACATCGCCCGCGAGGCGAACCTGAGCCTCGCCGAACTGCGCGACCTGTTCCCCTCGAAGGGGGCGGTGCTCGGCGGGCTGTCGCGGATCATCGACCGCAAGGTGCTGGAGGTCGACACCGCCGACCTCGCCGACGAGCCGGCCCGCGAGCGCCTGTTCGACGTGCTGATGCGCCGGCTCGACGCGATGACGCCCTACAAGACGGCCCTGCGCCGCATCGCCTTCGCGCTGCGGGGCGACGTCCTCTCCATGCTGGCGCTCAACGGGGTCGCCCTCAACTCCCACCGCTACATGCTCGCCGCCGCCGGCATCGACACGGAGGGGCCGCTCGGCCGGCTCAAGCTCCAGGGCACGGTGATCGCGTTCGCCCGCACCGTCGAGGTCTGGCTGGACGACGACGACCCGGCGCTCGCCCGCACCATGGCAAAGCTCGACCGCGAGATCCGCCGCGGCGAGACCCTCATGGAACGCGCCGACGACGCCCGTCGGCTGACGGCGCCCCTGCGCGCCCTCGGCCGCGCCCTGCTGGAGCGCCGCCCCCGCCGCGACCGGACCCCGCCCGCGGGCGAGGCCGAGGACCGCGACCCGGCCGCGGCGATCTGAGGGTCGGGTTTTGAGGGGCGGCATCCGGCCATGAGCCTTCGCCGGTGCCGCCGGGGCGCTCAGGGGGGATCGCCGCCCGGTCGGGTGCGACGTAAGGGCTCGTCGCTGCAATCTGCGGTAGGCGCGGCCGCGGCCTCGCCTATCTGGGCTTCCTGACCATCAGGGAGCCATCGCGCCATGCCCTCGACCGTTGCGCCCGGTTCTGCCCCGAGACCCGCGCCCGTCTTCCCGCGCTACACCCGCACCGCGCAGGCGCTGCACTGGCTGACCTCCGTCCTCGTCCTCGCCGTCCTGCCGCTGGCCTGGGTCGCCACCAGCCTCGCCCGTGACGAGGCGGCCAAGCCCGTGCTGTTCCAATTCCACAAGTCGGTGGGGCTGACGATCTTCGCGCTGGTGGTGGCCCGCATCCTGTGGCGCGCCTTCAACCCGCCGCCGCCCGAGGTGAGCGAGCCGGCGGGCCTCGCGCGGGTCGCCCGGATCAGCCACTGGCTGCTCTACGCGGTGTTCCTGCTCATGCCGGTGAGCGGCTACCTGCTCAGCGCCTTCAACGGCAACACGACGCAGTACTTCTATCTCTTCCCGATTCCGGGCTTCGAGAAGAACGAGGCGTTGCGCGACGTCTTCCGCTCGGCCCATCTCGCCGGCCAGTGGGCGGTCTACGCGCTGGTGCTGCTGCACATCGCCGGAACCGCCTGGCACGTCGCGATCCGCCGCGACGGCGTGCTCGACCGGATGCTGCCGGAGCAGGATCCCCGGCGGCTCGGACGGCGGTGATCCGTTGGTCCGGCTTCTACCGATCCCACCCCTTCAGGTCGCACAGCGTCACGAAGTCGTGGATGGTGATCAGATCGGCATCAAGCAGAGCCAGGGCTTCGTCGCGGCTCTTGATCACTTCGGCGTTCATCGACTGCGCCTTTCCGGTGGCTGGTCTTCAAGAACGGTAAGCCAAAGCTTTCGTTCCGTGTGACGGGAGAGGCATCCCGCGTGCCAGACGAGGTAGCCCCGCCGGGTGCCGACGCGGCGCATCCC
>NZ_BPRD01000402.1 GCF_022179745.1 Methylorubrum podarium | reverse complement strand
GCGAGGTTGCGCTTGACCGCCTCCTGGACCTTCTCGAAGGCGCGCACCTCGATCTGGCGGACGCGCTCGCGCGAGACACCGAACTCGCCGGAGAGATCCTCCAGGGTGATCGGGCCGTCGGCCAGCCGCCGCGCCTCGAAGATGCGCCGCTCGCGCGGGTTCAGCACGCCGAGGGCGTCGCGCAGGGCCGAGAGGCGGTTGCGCCCCTCTTCCTCGCCCGCGAGGAAGAGGGGCGCAACCGCCTCTCGGCCCTGCGCGACGCCCTCGGCGTGCTGAACCCGCGCGAGCGGCGCATCTTCGAGGCGCGGCGGCTGGCCGACGACCCGATCACCCTGGAGGATCTCTCCGGCGAGTTCGGTGTCTCGCGCGAGCGCGTCCGCCAGATCGAGGTGCGCGCCTTCGAGAAGGTCCAGGAGGCGGTCAAGCGCAACCTCGCGACCCGCGAGCTGCCGCGGACCGAGGCCCGGATTTCGTAGGCGGCTCGCCTGATCCGATCCGACAAGAAAAAACCCGGCCCTCGTGGGGCCGGGTTTTTTCGTGAGGGCGCCGCTTCACTCCGTCATCGCGAGGCGAAGCCGAAGCGATCCAGGGCGCGACCCCTCCGGAAAAGGCGCGCCCTGGATTGCCACGGCTTCGCCTCGCAATGACGAAGGGCTGATCGAGGTGGTCGACCGAAAAAGTCTCACTCCCGCCACTGCGCGAAGGCGGACTGCAGCGCCTGGGTGCCGGCAGCGCCCTTCTCGAAGCTGATGACCGCCCGCTGGCCGCTCGTGTAGGTCAGCGCCAGATCGAACCAGTTCTTGTGCAGCAACAGCTCGGTGTTGCGGTCCAGGTCGCTCTTCAGGGAGGACAGGCCGATCAGGAACAGGTTTTCGCGGACCCGCACCGGAAGCCCGGAGACCGGTGAGCCGCGGGCAGCCTCCTCGTCCTTGGGCTGGAGCAGGCCGATATTCTGCACCGCGCGCTTCGCGCCGGCCTCGCCCGTGTTGGTGAAGGCGAGTTCGATCGTGTGCGAGGCGGGAAGCGTCGCGTCGAGGTTCTTGCGCATGGTCATCGCCAGCGTCAGCCCCGCATCCGGGAACTCCACGTTGGCGCGCAGCACCGTCTGCAACGGCTCGCCCTGCGCGCCGTTCACCGCCTCCACGCGCCAGACCGAGTGGCCGTTGGTGGCGATCGGCTGGGCGCGCGGATCGCTCTGGTTCTCCTCGTAGAGGATCGCCCGCTGCGAGACGGTGACCTCCGGCTGTGCCGGCGCGGTGCCCGGAGCGGCCGGCCTGGGCCGGGCCTCGGCCTCGTTGCGCTCGCCCCCGACCCGATCCGAGAACTTCGCGTCCGGCTGCTCGGCCGGCACCTCCTGCTCGGCCGCGCTCTGCTGAAGGTCGGACGGCTTGTCGCGCAGGAAGAAGGCGGCCACCGCGATCAGCGCGATCACCGTCGCGAGCACGCCGCCGACGAACAGGTTGCGCAGCAGGCGCGAACGGCCCGCGGGCGGCGCCACGACGTCGATACGCGGCCGCTGACGGCCATTGCCCGGCTCGCCGGCCCCGTTCGCTTCGGGAGCGGCTTCGGCGGACGCGGTGTCGACGCCCGCCTCGGCGGCGGGGGACGGCGACGGGATGAAGCCGTCGGCCGTCTCCGGTGCGGGCTCCGGTGCGGGTTTCGGGGCCTCGTCCACCCGCACCCGGCGGGGCGGCGGCATGAACGGCACGGTCTCGCCCGGCGGCCTGGATTCCGCGGGACCGGGGTCCGACACGATCCCGGCCGGGACCGAGGCGGGCGGCAGGACCAGCGGCTCGTCCGGGTTCTGCGGCGGCTCGGGTTCCGGCAGCGTCGGCGGCAGGGGGCCGGGCGAGAGCGCGTGGACGCGGATCTCCTGCTGCCCGAGTTCGTAGGCGAGATAGCGGACCGCGCTCTCCAGCGCTGCCTTTACGGGCCCCATCAGGTGATAGTTCGGCACCACTTTGGTGGCGCCGTGATAGCTCATGGTCAGGAGGGTGCCCCCTGCCGGCATCAAGGGCGC
>NZ_BPRD01000401.1 GCF_022179745.1 Methylorubrum podarium | reverse complement strand
GCGTGCGCAACGTGCGCGGGCCGATTCCCGCCGGGCAGTTCGTGCAGTTCGACAAGGTGTCGGGGGCCGGCAACGGCATCAGTTGCAACATCGGCGAGAACGATCCCGGCCGCGGCGTGCCCGAGGACGCGATCAGCCTGTTCCAGTCGCGCGGCGAGCCGGGCGAGCCGATCCTGGTCAGCCGCAACCGCCTCGTCGGCGGCGGGCCGAGCCAATCCGGCGGCGGGATCATGCTCGGCGACGGCGGCGGCGCCTATCTGGAGGCCCGCGACAACCTGCTGATCGATCCGGGCCAGTACGGGATCGCGGTGGCGAGCGGCCATCACATGACGATCGCCGGCAACGTGGTGATCGCCCGGCCGCAACCCTTCACCAATGTCGGCATCTCGGTCTGGAACCAGTACGCGGAGCCCTGCCACACGGTGACGGTGAGCGGGAACAGCGTCGATTGGCGCGCTCGCACCGGCCGGGCCAACCCGTGGTGGGACGCCAAGAACTGCCCCGGCACGCTCTGGTCCCTCAACCGGACGCTTCCGCTCGATCCGCAGCGCGAGGTCGCGGCCCAACCGGCCTGCGCCTGCCGGATCGCGGGGCGGACCGCCGAGTCCCGGCCCCCGCTCACCACCCCGAAGGAAGCTGCGCGATGAACCACCCGGTCGACGACGAGCGCCCCGACATCGCGGTCCTGGCGCTGGCGCGCAACTGCGCCGCCACGCTGCCGGCCTTCCTGCGCTTCCTGGCCTCGCTGCGGGCGGAGGGCCTCGATTGCCGCGCCTTCGTCGGCGAGAACGATTCCCGCGACGGCACCGGGGCCCTGCTCGCGGCGGCGCAGGCACGGGGCGAACTGCGCCACGTCCCCACTGGCTTCATGGCCGAAACCCGCGGCCGGCTGGCCCGGATGGCGCTCGGGCGCGAGCACCTCAAGCAGGTCCTCGCCGCGCAGGGGCCGCCGCCGGCCTTCGTCTGCGTCGCCGACATCGACAACGTCATGGCCCGCCCGCCCGAGGCGGGGGCCGTCCTGGCGGCGCTGGCCAAGCTGGAGCGGCCGGACCTGTTCGCGGTCTCGGCGGCGTCGCAGCCGCACTATTACGACCTGCTCGCCTACGAGGACGAGGCGGTGAGCTACGAATATCTCCTCGACGACATCGCCCGTCACCGCCGCGGGGCGCTCGGCTACTACCGCTTCTTCTCCGGCACGATCTACCCGGCGCAGAGCGCCCTGACCCGCGAGCGCGAGACGACCTGTCGCTCGGCCTTCAACGGGCTGACGCTCTACCGCGGCGCCGATTACCGCCTCGGCTCCTATCGCGACGAGGCCTACGCCCGCTGCGAGCACCTCACCTTCAACCGCCGCGTCGCCGCCGCCACCGGCCGGCGGATGCTGGTCGATCCCGGCCTCGTCCTGCGCACCCCCGGCGACCACGCCCAGCGCGGCTTTCTCTCGTTCTACGCGAGCCGGGTGCGGAAGGCGGCGGTGGCGCGTCTACGGGGTTAGAGCGCGCCGCGGCGAAGCCGCGTCCGGTCTGCGGACAGACCGAAGCACTTCGATCGATGACGAAATGCAATGTGTCCGAGCTTGGTGCGGACAGGTCGGACACCCGTCCCTGTCCGCCGTTTCGGAGCGCGGGCTCTAGGCGGCGCGCACGGTGGCGAGGAAGCGTTGTACCTCCGCCGACAGGTGTTCGGACTGTTGCGACAGTTGCGAAGCCGACGAGAGCAGGTGGTTGGCCGCGGCCCCCGTTTCCTCCGAGGCCTGCGCGACGCCCGTGATGTTGCGCGTCACTTCGGCGGTGCCGACCGAGGCTTGCGACACGTTGCGCACGATTTCCTGCGTGGCCGCCCCCTGCTGCTCCACGGCGGCGGCGATGCTGGCCGCCACGCTGTTGATCTCCCGGATCCGGCTCGAGATCGCCCCGATCGCGGAGACGGCCTGGTCCGTCACGCCCTGGATCTCGCCGATCTGCCCGCTGATCTCCTCCGTGGCACGGGCCGTCTGGCCGGCCAGTTCCTTCACCTCGGTGGCCACGACCGCGAAACCCCGGCCGGCGTCGCCGGCGCGCGCCGCCTCGATCGTGGCGTTCAGCGCCAGGAGATTGGTCTGCGAGGCGATGTTCGAGATGAGACCGACCATGTCGCCGATCCGGGCCGAGGTCGTCTTCAGGGCCTGGACGAGATGCGTGGTCTGGTCGGCCTCACCGACCGCGGCCTGTGCGAGGCCCGCCGAACCGTGCACTTGGCGGCCGATCTCCTCAACGGAGGTGCCGAGTTCCTCGGCGGCCGCCGCGACCGTGTTGACGTTGGAGGCGGCTTCCTCGGCCGCCGCCGCGACGGTGGTGGATTGCGAGGCCGTCTCGGTGGCGCTCGCCGTCATCTGCTGAGCCGTGGCCTGCAGCTCGGTGGCCGAGGACGACACCGTGCCGACGATGCCGCCGACGGCGCGCTCGAAGCCGTCCGCCAGCTCGATCATCGTGCGCCGCCGCTCGGCCGCGGCGGCGGCATCTGCGCGGCGCTTGACCTCGGCCTCCTCGGCAGCCTTGCGGGCCACCATGGCCTTGATGCCCTCCACGGCGCGACCGACCGCACCGATCTCGTCACCCCGCGCGGCCTCTCTGATTTCCGAGTCGATCTCGCCCTCAGCCATGCGCTGCAGGACGGCGACGAGATTGCCGAGCGGACGGGTGATGCCCAGGATGACGATCGCGGCGAGCAGGCCGAACGCGATCACCAATCCGATCGCCGCGCCGAGCGTGAGCATCCGCCGCGCACCTTCGGCCGTCTCCGCCGCCCTGGCCTTCGCAGTCCTGAGATCCTCGAGATTGGATTCGACTCGCTTGTTCATCGCAGCGGCGATCTTCGTCCGCGCGGGACGGACTTCGAGGTTGGACACCTTCGTCGCCGCGTCGGTTTCATTCTTCAGCCCAAGGGCGACGGAACGCTCCGCCACTGTGAAGAAGTCGAGCAGGCTCGCTTTGATGCCCATGTTCGTCGTCCGGCGCGTCTCGGTGTCGGCCAGGGCGATGAGTCGATCGATGGCCGCGAGAGCGCGCTCCTTGCTCGCCTTGAACAGCGCGAAATGCTCGGCCATCGCGGCCTCGCCGGTCTCGATGATGACGTTCTTCTCCTGAATGACCGCCTCATCGACGGCGGCTTCTAGTTGCAGCGCGACGATGGCGCGTGTCGAATCCACGTCGATGATGTGCCGCGTGTTCTCCTCAAGCGTCGTGAGATTGACGCGCGCGACGAATACGACGCTGCCGGCGGCAAGGGCCAAAATCAGTGCTGGAATAGCCAGCTTGATGATGATCTTGAGGTTGTTGATCTTCAGCATGGTCAGCCTCTGCAATCGTGCCGCACCGAGACTAGCAGTCTTTTCAGGGAACGTTGGAAGCCTAATCCACACCGATTAATGAAAGCGAAATTTTGCGACGTAAAGACAGTATAATGGCCCAAGGGCAAATGTGATTTTGAGACTGGACCAGTGTATCGCTCGAACGAAGCCGGCGCTAATGCCCGCTTCCGAGACCGGACACGCCCCGCTCCACGACGCGGCAGGCTCCCAATCGGCACGCGACGCCGGGCCTCGCGATCCCCGGACCGGATCGTCAGGCGCGAACCGAAGACATCACGGCTCGGGCGGCGCCTTCGGGTTCTTCTCGGTGCGGTCGCGGTGCGCGGCGGCGCGGGCGAGCAGCAGCATCGTCACCGGCGTGGTGAGGGTGATGAACAGGCCGATCAGCACGTCGCGCAGGACGATGTGGCCCTCGACCAGCGACAGCAGCAGCATCGAGCCGGTCAGGATCAGGAACGCGCCGAGCGTGGCCCCGAGCGTCGGGGCGTGGACGCGCTCGTAGAAGGTCTTCAGGCGGATCAGCCCCAGCGCCCCGGTGAGGGAAAAGCCGGCGCCGGCGAGCGCCAGCCCCACGACGATCCAGGCCGCCCAGGCGGGCAGGTCGGGTCCGTTCACCGGATCACCTCGCCCTGCATCAGGAACTTGGCGAGCGCCACGGTGGCGGTGAAGCCGATCATGCCGAGGATCAGCGCCGCCTCGAAATAGAGCCCGCTGCCGGTGCGCATGCCGTGGACGACGATCGCCAGCATGCCGTTGAGGTAGAGCGTGTCGAGGCCGAGGATGCGGTCCTGGGCGCGGGGGCCGCGCAGCATCCGCCACGCGGCCAGCGCCATCGCCAGCACCAGCATGCCTTGGGCGAGGCCGAGGCCCCAGTCGAGGACGGTGGCGGCGCTCACGCGAAGATCTCCATCAGGGGGCGCTCGTAGCGGTCCTTCACGCGCCGGACCCAGTCCTCGCCGTCGGCGGCGTCGAGGAGGTGCATGAGCAGGCGCCCGCTATGGGAATCGTACTGGACCCACAGGGTGCCGGGCGTCGCGGTCAGGATGATCGACAGCACCGAGAGGCCGAAGGACGACGTCATGTCGAGGGGGATCGAGACGAAGCCGGTGCGCCGCTCGCCGCGGTGCAGGCCGAGGATGATCTTCGCCACGTCGATGTTCGAGCGCAGCATGTCGTAGAGGACGGTGAACAGCAGCCGGACGGCGAGACCGGGGCGGCGCACCCGGACCGGCGTCGGGCGCAGCGCCCGCATCACGGCCGGGACGATCAGCCCGATGAGGAGCGCGAGCACGATGTTGCCGGGGCTCGGCGGCGCATTCAGCACGAGCCACATCAGGGTGAGGCCGGCCGAGAGGAAGGGGTGGGGCAGGAGCGCGCTCATGACCCCGCTCCCGTCTTGTTCTGCGCTGAGCCCTTGCCCGCCCCCTTGCTCGCCCCCTTGCCCACGCCCGCGTCGAGCACGGCGCGGACGTAGTCCTGCGGCTGCGACAGCCAGCGCACGGTGGCCTCGGTATAGGCGAGCGCCGGCCCGCCCCACAGGGCGAGCGCGAGGCAGGCCGCGAGCAGGACGCTCAGGCTCGCGAGTTCCGGCGTGCGCAGCACCGGCTGCGGGTCGTCGTGGGGCACCCAGAGGCTGAAGATGCCGAGCCGGACCAGGGGAATCAGGGTGCCGAGGCTCGACAGGGTGAGCACGGCGATGAGCCACCATGCCGGCGCGGTCATCGTGCCGGAGGCAAGGCCCGAGAACATCGCCAGCTTGCCGACGAAGCCCGCGAGCGGCGGAATGCCGGCGAGCATCAGCGTGCAGACGAGGAAGCCGCCGCCGAGGATCGCCACCGTGGCGGGGATCGCCCGGCCGATCTCGGTGGCGCCGGCATCGTCGAAGGGATCGCGGTACTCGTCGGCGAAGACGGGCTGGGCCGCGTCCGCCGGGTCGCGGCCGCGCTGGAGGATCTCGGCCAGCAGGAACAGGGCGGCGGCGGCGAAGGTCGAGCCGACGAGGTAGTAGAGCGCTCCCGAGAGCGCTCCGGCGCTGCCGGTGCCGAGGGCGGCCAGCACGGTGCCCGAGGAGATCATCACCGCGTAGCCCGCCGCCCGCGTCAGGTCGCGCGCGGCGAGGATGCCGACCGTGCCGAAGGCGATCGTCGCGAGCCCGGTGGCGAGGATCCAGCCCTGGCCGAAGCCCTCCGAGCTGCCGGCCCCGAACAGGAGCAGGCTCAGGCGGATCACGACATAGACGCCGACCTTGCTGAGGATCGCCAGGATCGCCGCCGCCGGGGCGGTCGCGGCGGCGTAGGTGGTCGGCAGCCAGAAGCCGAGGGGCCAGGCGCTGCACTTGATCAGGAAGGCGATGCCGAGCACGGCGCAGCCGACCTCGAACAGGCCGGCTTCCGCCGGCGGGCTGGCGAGCCGCCGGGCGAGGTCGGCCATGTTGAGCGTGCCCATGGTGCCGTAGATCAGGCTGACGCCGACGAGGAAGAACAGCGAGGCGACGAGGTTGACCGCGATGTAGCCGAGCCCCGCGCGGATGCGGCTCTCGCCCGAGCCGTGCAGGACGAGCCCGTAGGAGGCGGCGAGCATCACCTCGAAGAACACGAACAGGTTGAACACGTCGCCGGTGAGGAAGGCGCCGTTCACCCCCATCAGCAGCAGCAGGAACAGGCCGTGGAAGCGCGGCCCCGCCCGGCCCCAGCGGGCGAAGGAGAAGACGAGGGCGGAGAGCCCGAGCACGCCCGCCAGCGTCAGCATCATGGCCGAGAGCCGGTCGGCCACCAGCACGATGCCGTAGGGCGCCGCCCAGTCGCCGAGGCGGTAGACCTCCGGCGCCGCGGTCACCCGGGCGACGAGGACGAGGGCGGTGGCGAGCATCGCCAGCACCGTGCCGAGGCTGAGCGCCGCCTTCAGCCGGTGGCGTCGCTCGTCCATCAGGAACATCGCCCCGGCGACCGCGATCGGCAGCACGATCGGCAGGACGATGAGATGGTCGGACCACAGGACCGCGCCGGGGCCGCTCAGGAGAGGCGCGGTCATGGATGCGGGTTCTCCGGGGTCGGCTCGGCGTGATGCGGCTCGCGGCCGTCGACGTGGTCGTTGCCGGTGACGCCGCGGGCGGCGAGCAGCACGACGAGGAACAGGGCGGTGAGCGCGAAGCTGATCACCAGCGCGGTGAGCACCAGCGCCTGCGGCACCGGATCATCGACCGAGACGACCTCGGCGCCCTTCCCCAGCACCGGCGGCGCGCCGACGGTGAGCCGGCCCATGGCG
This sequence comes from Methylorubrum podarium, assembly GCF_022179745.1. Classification (GTDB taxonomy): domain Bacteria; phylum Pseudomonadota; class Alphaproteobacteria; order Rhizobiales; family Beijerinckiaceae; genus Methylobacterium; species Methylobacterium podarium. The sequence continues at coordinate 5,119 of NZ_BPRD01000401.1, read as the reverse complement.
AAGATGAACAGGTTGACGGCGTAGCTCAGCAGCGACAGCCCGAGCGCCACCTGGAAGGTGCGCGGGCGCAGCATCAGCCACACGCCGGAGGCGGCCAGGATGCCGATTCCCGCTGACAGCACGATCTCCATTACGCCGTCTCCTCGCCGGCCTGTTCCGTTTCCGCCTCGCTGCTGCGGGTGCGGCGCAGGGATTGGTGGGCGAGCGCCACCAGCATCAGAGCGCTCGCGCCCACCACCAGCACCATGATCCCGAGATCGAACACCAGGGCGCTCGCCGCCGGCACCTTTCCGAGCAGAGGCAGCTCCCAATAGGCGAAGTAGGCGGTGAGGAAGGGCCGCCCGAACACCCACGAGGCCGCGCCCGCCGCGACGGCGATCAGCAGGCCCAGCCCGATCCAGGCGATCGGCTGGATCCGCAGGCGCTCCTCCACCCACTGCGCGCCGCAGGCCATGTATTGCAGGATGAAGGCGATGGTGAGCGCGATGCCCGCCGCGAAGCCGCCGCCGGGCAGGTCGTGCCCGCGCAGGAACAGGTGCAGCGACAGGAGGATGATGAAGGGAAACAGCCACGTCATCACGACGCGCGGCACGAGGAGCGCGTCGGCGGCGGTGTCGCCGGGCTTGCGGCCCTCGCGGGCGCGGTCGTAGGCGTCGTGACTGTGCTGCTGCTTCGGCCGCTCGAGGCTGTCCGGCGCCGGGCGGAAGCGGCGCAGCAGGGCGAACACCGTGAGCCCGACGATGCCGAGCACCGAGATCTCGCCCAGCGTGTCGAAGGCGCGGAAATCCACCAGCAGCACGTTGACGACGTTGCGCCCGCCGGCCTGCGGATAGGCCTCCTCGATGAACCAGCGCGCGATGCCGTCGCCCGCCGGGCGGGTCATGACGGCGTAGGCGAGCCCGGCGAGACCGAGCCCGGCGAAGGCGGCAATGCAGAGGTCGACGATGCGGCGGCGGCGCGCCCGCGCCCGCTCCGAGGGGGGAGCGGGGATCGCCGCGTCGCGCTTCGGCAGCCAGCGCAGGCCGAGCAGCAGCATCACGGTGGTGACGATCTCGACGAGGATCTGCGTCACGGCGAGATCCGGCGCCGAGAGCCAGAGAAAGGTCAGGCTGCTCACCAGACCCGCCCCGCCGACGAAAATCGTGGCCGAGAGGCGATGATACTTCGCCCGCTCCGCCGCGCCGACCGCGCAGGCCGCACCGACGACCCACATCAGCGCGAAGGCGGGATCGAAGGGCGTCAGCCGGCCCGGTGCCGACAGGTCGAGCCCGCGGGCGGTGCCCGCCGCCAGCGCGGCGAGCAGGGCGGCGAGGAACAGGATGCGCAGCTGCGGCTGGAGCCGCTCGGCGCCGAACCACAACTCAAGCGCGCGGGCGCCCTTGGTCAGCCCGGTCATCGCCCGCTCGAACAGCCGGCCCCCGTCGAGCCGGTCCATCAGCCAGGGACCGCCGCGGGGATTGGTGTCGATGCGCTTGCCGAACAGGACGTAGAGCAGCACGCCGCCGAACAGGGCGGTCAGGCTGAGCACCAGCGGCAGGTTGAAGCCGTGCCAGATCGCCAGGCTGTAGGTCGGGGCGTCCGCGCCGAACACCGCGCTCACGGCCCGCGCCAGCGCCGGGCCGATGGTCAGGTTCGGGACGAGACCGATGGCGATGCAGGTCAGGACCAAGAGCTCGATCGGGATGCGCATCCAGCGGACCGGCTCGTGCGGCGTCTCCGGCAGGTCGTGCGGGGGCGGGCCGAAGAAGGTCTGGCGGATGAAGCGCAGCGAGTAGAGCATGGTGAAGGCGCTGGCGAGCGTCGCCAGTACCGGCAGGGCGATGTGGATCGGGTGGTCGCCCATGTTGTCGACCGCCTCCGACAGGAACATCTCCTTGGAGAGGAAGCCGTTGAGCAGCGGCACGCCGGCCATCGCCGCGGCGGCGACCATGGCGAGGGTGCCGGTATAGGGCATCGCCCGCCACAGGCCGGAGAGGCGGCGCATGTCGCGCGTCCCCGTCTCGTGGTCGATGATGCCCACCGCCATGAACAGCGACGCCTTGAAGGTCGCGTGGTTCACCGTGTGGAAGATCGCCGCGACCACGGCGAGCGGCGAGTTCAGGCCGAGCAGCAGCGTGATCAGCCCGAGATGGCTGATGGTCGAGTAGGCGAGCAGACCCTTGAGGTCGTGCTGGAAGATCGCGCTCCACGAGCCGACGAGCAGGGTCGCCATGCCGGCGCTGCCGACGATCCAGTACCATTGCTCGGTGCCCGACAGCACCGGCCACAGGCGGATCATCAGGAAGATGCCGGCCTTCACCATGGTGGCCGAGTGGAGATAGGCGCTGATCGGCGTCGGCGCCGCCATGGCGCGGGGCAGCCAGATGTGGAACGGGAACTGCGCCGACTTGGTGAGCGCGCCCATGAGCACCAGCACCAGGGCCGGCAGGTAGAGCGGGCTGTTGCGGATCGCGTCGCCCGAGGCCAGCACCGTGTCGAGGTCGTAGCTGCCGACGATGCGTCCGATCAGGATCGTGCCGACCAGGAGGCAGAGGCCGCCTGCGGCGGTGATCGTCAGCGACATCCGCGCCCCGTCGCGCGCCGCGGCGTTGTCGTACCAGTAGCCGATGAGCAGGAACGAGACGATGCTCGTCAGTTCCCAGAACAGGACGAGCTGGATCAGGTTGCCGGAGAGAACGATGCCGAGCATCGCGCCGACGAAGGCGAGGAAGTAGGAGAACAGCCGCGGCACCGGGTCGGCGGCGGCCATGTAGTAGCGCGCGTAGAGCACCACCAGCGCGCCGATGGCGAGCACCAGCACGCAGAACAGCCAGGCGAGCCCGTCGAGCCGCAGGACGAGGTTGACGCCGAGGCTCGGCAGCCACTCGACCGCGTGGACGACGGTGCTGCCGCCCGCCAGCTGCGGCGTGAGCGCGAGGATGCAGCCGAGACTCGTCAGCGTCACGAGCCCGGCGAGCAATGCGGCGGCGGTGCGCGCATGGCTCGGCAGGGCGCCTGCGAGCACGGAGCCCGCGAAGGGGAGGATCGCGGCGGCGGCGAGAAGGGATTTGCGCATAAAATCCTCCGAGAAGGTCAAAACTGCGCGAGTAACGGCGAGCAAACCTGAACCGTTCCAGCGAAACCGCAGGCAAATTTTCGCTCCGTGCCACAGGCCCGAAGCGAATCCGCGCGGGCGATCTAGGGTGCAGACCGCGGCACAGCGCCGATGCAGCGAGGGTGTACGCGCCGCCGGGCATAGGCGGCACAACGATTTCGTGAGGGACCTCGGCCGGCAGGGCCGGGGTTGCGTCGGAGACTTGCGCTCGATCCTCTCGCCCGAGGCTGCCCGACCATGACCCGATCCCTGACCGCCCTCGCCGTCGCGCTGCTCGCCGGAACGGTGGCGTGCCCCCTCCCCGTCCGGGCGCAGGAGGGGAAGGCCGCGCTCACAAAGGTCGCGAGCTTCGAGCATCAGGTCACCGGCGTCACCGTCTCCCGCGACGGGCGCATCTTCGTCAACTTCCCGCGCTGGAGCGAGGACGCGCCGGTCTCGGTGGCCGAACTCAAGGACGGCAAGCCCGTCCCCTTCCCGGACGATCAGTGGAACGCGTGGCGCAACGCGCGGGCCGACGAGCTCTCGCCGAAGGATCATTTCGTCTGCGTGCAGAGCGTCGTCGCCGACGGGCAGGACCGGCTCTGGGTGGTGGATGCCGCGGCTCCCGCGATGGCCCACGTGATCAAGGACGGGCCGAAGCTCGTCGGGATCGACCTCAAGACCAACACGGTGATCAAGACGATCCCCTTCGACACCACCACGGTGCTTCAGGCCTCCTACCTCAACGACGTGCGGATCGCGCCGGACGGGAAGACCGCCTACCTCACCGATTCCGGGGCCGAGGGCGCGCTGATCGTCGTCGATCTCGACAGCGGCTCGGCCAAGCGCATCCTCTCGGGCGATCCCTCGACCATGCCCGACAAGTCCGTCACCGTGAGCTACGACGGCAAGCCGCTGCGCCGGCCCGACGGGCGCGGCGTGGAATTCGCCGCCGACGGCATCGCGCTCTCGAATGACGGCAAGACGCTCTACTGGCAGGCGATCAAGGGCAAGACGCTCTACAGCCTGCCGACCGACGCGCTCACCGGCTGGGCCGCCGCCTCTCTGGTGCCCGACACGCTGACCGACAAGAGCCTCGCGGGCAAGGTCGCGAAGGTCGGCGAGAACGGCGTCGCCGACGGACTGCTGATCGCCCGCCGCGACGGGCGGATGTACGTGACCTCGCCGCAGGACAATGCGGTGAAGGTGCGCGACCTGTCCGGCGGCAAGGACGGGTTGACGACCCTGGTGCAGGATCCGTCCCTGCGCTGGCCGGACACCTTCGGCGAGGGACCGGACGGGACGATCTACGTCACCACCTCGCACATTCAGGACTCGGCCGACTACAAGCCGGGCGCACCGATCAGCCTGCCGACGGAATTGTGGGCGATCAAGCCGCCCGCGCCCGACGCCACGGGCTCGACCGGAGCCGCACCGGCACGCTGAGGGGGAACCGGCTGATCAGCTCTCCTGAAGCGCGGCCGGCACGTCGGTGCCGATCAGGCGCGCCCGGAGCGGCTGGGCCCGCCCCGTCAGGGTCAGCTCCTGGAGCGCGCCGGGGGGAAGGCCGGCGGCCTCGTAGACGGCCTCCGAGACGATCGCGACCTGCCGCATCGGTCCGGTCAAGCTCTCCAGCCGGGCGGCGACGTTGACCGTGTCGCCGAGCACGGTGAAGCGGGATTCGGTCTCGTCGCCGAGCTCGCCGACGATGGCCGTGCCCGCATGCAGGCCGACGCCGTAGCGCAGGCGCTCGCCGAGGTCGGCGGCGAGCATGCGGTTGAGCTGCTCCACGTGGCGCGCGATGCCGTCGACCGCCCTCAGGGCGTCGCGGGCGGCGTGTTTCGGGTCGCGGTCGAGGCCGAAGATCGCCATCAGCCCGTCGCCGAGATGCTGGTTCACCGATCCGCCCGACTCGCGCACTGCCCGGCCGACCGCGCCGAGGAAGCGGCCGATGACGAAGACGGTGTCGTAGGGCAGGTGCTCCTCGGCGAACCGGGTCGAGCCGCGCAGGTCCGCGAACAGCACGACGACGAAGCGCTCCTCGCC
>NZ_BPRD01000400.1 GCF_022179745.1 Methylorubrum podarium | reverse complement strand
CGGCCGATGCCGCGGGCGGCCAGGGCCGCGGCGAGGCGGCGGCAGCGGGCGTCGAGCTCGGCATAGGAGCGGCGCAGGGGGCCGTGGATCACCGCGACCTGATCGGGGAAGGTGCGGGCGGCGCGGTCGAGATAGCTCAGCGGCGTGAGCGGCTGGTAATTGGCCGGGTTCCGGTCGAGATCCCGGTCGTAGATCGTTGCGCGCGCCATGGTCTCGCCTCCCGTTCGAGGGGAGAGTATCCGAGCGCCGCAGACGAGACGACAGAGAAAAGGCCCCGCGGGCGGAAAGCCCGGGAGCCTTGTCGGATCAGGTTCGAGGGGTGGAGCGCGGGAACGGCCGGAAAGGGCCGATCAACGCTCCCGGCCGCTGAGGAGCTTCTCCAGGGCGGCGAGCCCACTGCGCTCGGCGGCCTCTTCCGTGGTCTGCACCCGGTCGGCGCGCTGGAAGAGCTTGCCGTTCCGGCGGATGGCCCAGGTGAAGTGCCCGGCGGGGCGCTCGCAGGCTTCGATTTCGAGGGTGTAGGGATTTGCGCTGTTGTTTGCCATGAGCGGGATATAGGGTCGCCCTCCCGGTCCGGCTACCCATCCGGTGCATGGTTGCATTGCTTTTTGCGGGAAGGCCCGCGTCCGGCGAAGCTTTGCCGAGGCGACCGCGCGAAGCCGCGTCGCCGGGACCGAGGGCGGGCACCGCCGTATTTGACAATCGGGGCGGGATCACCGACACGGCGCCCCGGCCGGATGCGGGCCGTCCACCGGCCCGAACCGTTCCGCCCGCCCGAGCCGCCGATGCCCGTACCCTCCCGCCCGAGCCAGACCGTGCCGCAAGCGGGCAGCCCCCACCGATGACGAGCCTCAGCGTCGGCCCGTCCGCGGCGCCGCGGGCGGATTTCGTCCGGCCGCCCGCCGGCGCGCTGCGCCTCGCGGACCGGGTGCTGTCCTTCGGGGCGGCGAGCCATGTCCGGGCCTGCCTCCTCCTCTTGGTGCTCGGTCTCGCGAGCTTCCTGCCGGGCTTGTCCACGCTCCAGCCGATGGACCGGGACGAGCCGCGCTTCGCGCAGGCCTCGAAGCAGATGCTGGAGACCGGCGACCTCGTCGATATCCGCTTCCAGGCCGAGGCGCGCCACAAGAAGCCGGTCGGGATCTACTGGGCGCAGGCCGCCGCCGTCGCGGCCGGCGAGGCCCTCGGCGTGCCGCGGGCCCGCACGCAGATCGGGCTCTACCGGATCCCCTCGTTCCTCGGCGCGCTGGCGGCGATCCTGCTGACCTACTGGGCGGCTCTGGCCCTGCTCGACCGGCGCCGGGCCCTGCTGGCCGCGGCGCTGTTTTCCGCCTGCATCATGCTCTCGGCGGAAGCCCGGCTCGCCAAGACCGACGCACTTCTCACCGCCTGCTCGGTTGCCGCCTTCGGGGCGCTCGCCCGCGCCTGGCTCGGCCGCGCCCGGCTCGAGCGCCGCCGCGGCCCGGCCTCGCTCGGCACGGCGCTGGTCTTCTGGCTCGGGATCGCCCTCGGCATCCTCGTGAAGGGGCCGATGGTGCCGCTCTTCGCGGGACTGGCCGCCCTGGTCCTCTCCTTGCGCGAGGGCTCGGCCCGCTGGCTCCTCGACCTGCGCCCGCGGCTCGGCCTCCTCATCACCCTCGTCGTGGTGGCGCCCTGGTTCCTGGCGATCGCCTGGAAGAGCGGCGGCGCCTTCTTCGGCGAGGCGGTGGGGCGCGACATGCTCGGCAAGGTCGGCTCCGGCGCCGAGAAGCACGGGGGCCCGCCCGGCGCCTACGCGCTCGCCTTCTTCGCCACCTTCTGGCCGGGCGCCGCCTTCGCTGCTCTCGCCATCCCCTTCGCCTGGGCGCGGCGGGGCGAGGAGGCGGTGGCGCTGCTGCTGGCCTGGATCGTGCCGATGTGGCTGATCTTCGAGGCGGTGCCGACCAAGCTGCCGCACTACGTCCTGCCGCTGATGCCGGCGGTGGCGATCCTCACCGTGCTGGCGCTGTCCCGCGGCGCGCTCGACCCGCGCCGTCCGGGCGCGCGCTGGGTCGCGGGCCTCGTCGTGCTGATCCCGGTCGGGCTGACGCTGGGCCTGAATCTGGCCGCGTGGCGGCTCGACGGCGTGCTGCCTCTGGCCGCCCTGCCGCTGCTGCTCGCCGCCTGCGCCCTGGCCGCGCTCGCCTGGGCCGCCTTCGTCCGAGGGGCAGGGCAGGGGGCCGGAGAGGCGGCTCTTGCCCTCGGCGTCGCCGCCTCGGTGGTGCTGTCGGGGGCCGTGTTCGGCCTGGCCCAGCCGGTGCTGCAGAGCCTCAAGGTGTCGCCGCGGCTCGCCGCGATCCGCGACGCCCTGCCCTGCGCGAAGCCCCGGGTGGGGAGCCTGGGCTACCGCGAGCCGAGCCTCGTCTTCACCGTCGGCACGGACCTTGCCATGCTGAATTCCGGCGCCGAGGCCGCCGCCTTCCTGCGTGAGGGGGGCTGCCGCCTCGTGCTGGTCGAGGATCGGTTCGCCGCCGCGTTCGCCGCCGCGGAAGGCGCTCAGCCGCGAGAGGCCGTCGGCCGGGTCACGGGCTTCAACATCAACGGCGGCAAGCCGGTCGGGGTCTCCGCCTACGCCGCGCTGCCGGGTGCCACCCCATGAGCATGACGAGCGATTCCGGGCCGCTGCGCCTCAGCGTGGTGGTGCCGGTGAAGAACGAGGCCGGCAACATCGCGGCGCTGGTGGCCGAGATCGGCCATGCCTGCCACAACCTCGCGCCGTTCGAGGTCATCTACGTCGATGACGGCTCGACCGACGACACCCTCGCCACGCTCCAGGGGCTGCGGGCGAAGAACCCGTGGCTCCGCGTGGTGCGCCACGACCGCAGCGGCGGTCAGAGCGGGGCGGTGCGCAGCGGCGTGCTGCGCGCCCGCGCGCCCGTCATCGCCACCCTCGACGGCGACGGCCAGAACGACCCGTCCTTCATTCCGGTGCTCTACGCCGCCCTCGACCAGGGCGGCGCGGGCGTCGGCCTCGCTCAGGGCCAGCGGATCGGCCGCAAGGGCGCGTGGAAGCAATTCCAGTCGCGGATCGCCAACGGCGTGCGCGGAAAGATCCTGAAGGACGCCACGCGCGATACTGGCTGCGGGCTCAAGGTGTTTCGCCGCGAGGTCTACCTCGCGCTGCCCTATTTCGACGCGCTCCACCGCTTCATGCCGGCGCTCGTCACCCGCGAGGGGTTCGGCGTGGTCCACCGCGACGTGGTCGACCGGCCGCGCTTCACCGGCCGCTCGAATTACGGAATGTTCGACCGGCTCTGGGTTGGCATCCTCGATCTTGCCGGCGTGTGGTGGCTGATCCGGCGGCGGCGGCCCGCCCCGCGGGCCGAGGATGTGCCCCAGGACGCGCCCGGCGACGTGGCGCACAGCGAGGCCCGGTGACCCCATGCTGATCCAGCTCGCCGAGGATCTCCCGGCCTATTTCTACGACGTGTTCGTCACCCGCTTCGATTTCTGGCTGGTGTTCGGCATCGCGGCGCAG
>NZ_BPRD01000399.1 GCF_022179745.1 Methylorubrum podarium | reverse complement strand
CGTCGGGCAGGTCGAGGAAGCGGACCAGCCCCGCCGCGCCTGCGGGAAGACCCGCCGCAGCCGCCAGCAGCCGGCGCGGGCGCCGTACTTGCAGACCGATTCGACGCTCAGGTTCCGCCGTCTCGGCGAGGGCAGCGTCGGCACCGCCTCCGTCTCATAGCCTTCGGAGGCCGCGTCGCCGTCGAGGATGCTGTTCTCACCCCCCTCCTCGTAGTTCACGACGAACTGCACGGCGATGCGGGCCCCTTTCGGCCGGCGGGGCTGCGGGGCGACCGTAGCCGACGTGGTCGCGGGGATAGGCGGAGTCGTTCGGACGCACGGCGTGTTCTTCAGACCGGGACGGCCCGGCATTTTCCGCACGGCGAAGGCCGGGCCTCAATCACGCCGACACATCGTTGATGTCCTTTCCTCTCTCGCGAGACAAAGGTCGCGGGGGTCGGCGGATCGGGACCGCATCGTGACGTCGAAGCCGGCGAGGCCCCCGGCTCATCGTGCTCGGAAGGAAGCGTCCATGCCGTCATCGTCCACCATCGACCTCATCGGCGCACCGATCGAGATCGGCACCAGCGAGCCGGGCGCGGTGATGGGACCGGCGGCGCTCCGAACCGCCGGGCTGGTGCGGGTGCTGCAGGATCTCGGCTTCGCCGTGACCGACCGGGGCGACCTCGCACCCGACGGCGCACAGGGCGAGCGCGACCTCCCGGCGATCCGCGCCTGGATGACCGAGATCGCGCGGGCGGTCGAAACCGCCCTCGATCGCGGAAGCCTCCCCCTCGTGGCGGGCGGCGACCACAGCCTGTCGCTCGGCTCGATCGACGGGGCGCTGCGCCATTGCGGCCGCACCGGGCAGCCGCTCTTCGTGCTGTGGCTCGACGCCCATGCCGACTTCAACACCCTGGAGACCTCGCCCTCGGGCAACGTCCACGGCATGCCGCTGGCCGCCCTGTGCGGCGAGCCCGGCTTCGACGGCCTGTTCGATGGCGGCGAGCGTCCCTTGCTCGATCCGCGGCGCGTCCACCTGTTCGGGCTGCGCTCGATCGATGCCGGCGAGCGGGCCATCGTGACCCAGCGGCAGGTGAACATCGTCGATATGCGCACCATCGACGAGTTCGGCGTTGTGGCGCCCCTGCGGCGCATTCTCGACCGGGTGGCGGCCGAGAAAGGACACCTGCACGCGAGCTTCGACGTGGACTTCCTCGATCCTACCATCGCGCCGGGCGTCGGCACCACGGTGCCGGGCGGCGCGACGTTTCGCGAGGCGCATCTCATCATGGAGATGCTGTGCGATTCGGGTCTCGTCGGCTCGCTCGACGTGGTGGAGCTGAACCCTTTCCTCGACGAGCGCGGGCGCAGCGCCCGGGTGCTCGTCGAGCTGGTGGCGAGCCTGTTCGGCCGCCGCATCCTCGACCGGCCGACCGAGCTCCCGCCGCTGGAGGCGTGAGCCGCATCGGCCGGCCTCCTCCCACCGACGCGGCGTCAGCCGATCTCCTCATGCCGATGAAGCGTCAGCCGATCTCCTCATGCCACGTGCGGCCGTCGCGCTCGATCAGGGCGATCGAGGCCGTCGGCCCCCAGCTTCCGGCGGCGTAGGGGCGCGGCGGCTCGGGGCGGTCGGCCCAGGCCTTGAGCAGCGTGTCGGCCCAGGCCCAGGCCACCTCCACCTCGTCGCGGCGCATGAACAGGGTGGCGTTGCCGCGCACCACGTCCATCAGGAGCCGCTCGTAGGCGTCCGGATAGCGCTGCTTGAACGTCTCCTCGAAGGAGATGTCGAGGTTGGTCGGGCGCAGGCGCATGCCGCCGGGGCCCGGATCCTTGGTCATCACTTCGAGCTTCATCCCCTCCTCCGGCTGGAGGCGGATGACGAGGCGGTTCGGCTCGCGCCCGAAGGCGTCGGCCGGGAAGATCGAGAACGGCGAGGCGCGGAACTGCACCACGATCTCGGACAGCTTCTTCGGCAGCCGCTTGCCGGTGCGGATGTAGAACGGCACCCCGGCCCAGCGCCCGCTGCGGACTTCGAGCTTGAGGGCGACGAAGGTCTCGGTCCGGCTCGCGGCGTCGCTGCCGAGATCCGCCTGATAGCCCTCGACCGGCCGGCCGCCGACCGCGCCCGCCGCGTACTGCCCGCGCACCGTGACAGCCTGCACGTCGGCGGATGTGATCGGCTTGAGCGCGCGCAGCACCTTCAGCTTCTCGTCGCGCACGGAATTGGCGTCGAGCGAGATCGGGCTCTCCATCGCCGTGAGGCAGAGAAGCTGGAGGATATGGTTCTGCACCATGTCGCGCAGGGCGCCGGAGGTGTCGTAGTAGCCGCCGCGCCCCTCGACGCCGACCGTCTCGCCGACGGTGATCTGCACGTGGTCGATCACGTCGGCGTTCCAGAGCCGCTCGAAGATCGTGTTGGCGAAGCGCAGGGCCAGGAGGTTCTGCACCGTCTCCTTGCCGAGATAGTGGTCGATCCGGAAGATCTGGCTCTCGGGAAACACTGCACCGACGGCGTCGTTGATGGCACGGGCCGATTTGAGGTCCTTGCCGATCGGCTTCTCGAGGACGACGCGGCTGTTCTCGCCGATCAGGCCGTAGCGATCGAGGTTGCGGCAGATCGAGCCGTAGAGATCGGGCGAGGTGGCGAGATAGTAGGGCCGGATCCGGTCGGGCCGCTCGTCGAGCATGGCCTTCAGATCGTCCCAGCCGTCGTCGCCCAGCGCGTCGACCGCCACGTAGAACAGGTGATCGAGGAAGCCGGCGAGCTTGGTCTCGTCGATATCGGCCGCCGGCACGAAGCTCTTCAGGGCGTCGCGGGCGCGCTCCCGGAACTCTTCCAGGGTCATGTGGCTGCGCGAGGCGCCGATGATGCGGCTCGTCTCGGGGATCTGGGCGTCGCGGTAGCGCTGATAGAGGGCCGGGAGCAGCTTGCGCTGGGTCAGGTCGCCGGTGGCGCCGAACACGACGTAATCGAAGGGCGAGACGGGGATGATGGTGGCCAAGAGCGGCTCCCGGGTTTCGCGCGGGTGTCGAAGCGCCGATGCGCGTCGGAGGGCATTCCGGCGGCTCCGCACCTCTCACCCGACAGTCCGCCGAAGCGCCCAGCGGCGTCCGGCACGGTGGGTTATCGGTTTGCAGCGACGCCGCGCAAGTGCGCTGCCGAACAATCGATCGGCGTTGCACGGCGACGGCGGGCGGACGGCGGGACGATCCCCCGTCCGGCGCGGGCGGCGGC
>NZ_BPRD01000398.1 GCF_022179745.1 Methylorubrum podarium | reverse complement strand
CGCGACGACAAGATCCGCCGCGTCGTGCTGTGCTCCGGCAAGGTCTACTACGACCTCTACGAGGAGCGGGAGAAGCGCGGCGTCAACGACGTCTACCTGATGCGCGTCGAGCAGCTCTACCCGTTCCCGCTGAAGGCGCTCGCCAACGAGATGAGCCGCTTCCGTAACGCGGAGGTGGTGTGGTGCCAGGAAGAGCCCAAGAACATGGGCTCGTGGTCCTTCGTCGAGCCCTATCTCGACTGGGTGCTGGGCCAGGCCGGCTCCGCCTCGAAGCGGCCCCGCTACGTCGGGCGTCCGGCCTCCGCCTCGACCGCGGTCGGCCAGATGTCGAAGCACCTCGCCCAGCTCCAGGCCTTCCTCAACGAGGCTCTGGCGAACTGAAGGCTCCGATGCCCTACTTCCTGCTCCGCCTGGAACCGCCGCGCCCGACCTTCCCGTTCGACGCGACGGAGGCCGAGAAGGCGCTGTTCCAGGAGCACGCGGCCTACTGGATGGCGCGGGCGCAGGACGGCAGGGCCATCGCCGTGGGCCCGGTCTTCGAGCCCGGCGACGACGCCGGCCCGGTCAAGCAGCCCGCCAAGACCTGGGGCTTCGCCCTGGTCGAGGCCGCCGACGCGGCGGAGGCCGTCTCGCTCGGCGCGGCCGACCCGGTGATCCGTGCGGAGGCCGGCTTCCGCTACGCCGCCGCGCCCGTTCCGTCCCTGATTCTGCGGCAGCCGTGAGGCCGCCGTCCTAAGATCCTGAAGAGGAGGCCCCCGGCTCGGGGGTGCGACAAGACCATGGCAACCGACATCCTCGTCCCGACGCTCGGCGAATCCGTGAGCGAGGCCACGATCGGCCGCTGGTTCAAGAAGCCCGGCGACACCGTGGCCGCCGACGAGCCGCTGGTGGAACTCGAGACCGACAAGGTCACGCTCGAGGTGAACGCGCCGGCCGCGGGGGAGCTCGGCGAGATCCTGGTCAAGGACGGCGAGACGGTGGAGCCCGGCGCGGTGCTCGGCTCGATCGTCGAGGGCGGCAAAGGGGCCGACAAGGGCGCGGGCAAGGCGGAGAGCAAGCCCGCCCCGAAGAGCGCCGAGCCGGCCGAGACCAAGGCGCACAGCCGCGAGGAGAAGGGCGAGGGCAAGCCCGCCAAGGAGGAGGCGCCGGCCCAGGAATCCTCCGCCTCCTACGGCAGCCACGGCGATGCGCCGCCCGCAGGGGGCCGCGGCGCCGACGAGAGCGGCCCGGCGGTGGCCAAGCTCGCCCGCGAATCCGGCATCGATCCGGCGAGCCTCAACGGCAGCGGCAAGGACGGCCGGGTCACCAAGGGCGACATGCTCGCCGCGATCGACAAGGGCGTTCCGAAGGGTCAGGACGCCAAGAGCCAGGACGCCAAGAGCGAAGCGAAGGCTCCGACCCCGCCCCGCGCCCCCTCCGCGCCGGACGACGCCGCACGCGAGGAGCGCGTGCGGATGACCAAGCTGCGCCAGACCATCGCCCGGCGGCTCAAGAGCGCCCAGGACACGGCGGCGATGCTGACCACGTTCAACGACGTGGACATGGGCGCGGTGATGGCCCTGCGCGCGCAGTACAAGGACATCTTCGAGAAGAAGCACGGGACGAAGCTCGGCTTCATGGGCTTCTTCACCAAGGCGGTGATCGGCGCGCTCAAGGACGTGCCGGCGGTCAACGCCGAGATCGACGGGCAGGACCTCGTCTACAAGAACTACTACCACATCGGCATCGCGGTCGGCACCGATAAGGGCCTCGTCGTGCCGGTGGTGCGCAACGCCGACGACCTGTCGATCGCCGGCATCGAGAAGACGATCGCCGGCTTCGGCAAGAAAGCCCGTGAGGGCAAGCTGTCCATCGACGAGATGCAGGGCGGCACCTTCACCATCACCAACGGCGGCATCTACGGCTCGCTGATGTCGACCCCGATCCTCAACGCCCCGCAATCGGGCATCCTGGGGATGCACCGCATCGAGGAGCGGCCGGTGGTGCGGGGCGGCAAGATCGAGGCGCGGCCGATGATGTACCTCGCGCTCTCCTACGATCACCGCATCGTCGACGGGAAGGAGGCCGTGACCTTCCTCGTGCGGGTCAAGGAGGCCCTGGAGGATCCGGCCCGCCTCGTGCTGGATCTTTGATCGACGCGCCCTTCACGCCGCCCGCGGTCCCGCTCCTCCGGGAACGGGACCGCGCGGCCGGCACCCGTGAGCGCCGAACGATCGCATGAGCGTGCCCCGACTTCCCGAACCGACCCGGCGCGCCGCGCTGTGGCTCGCGACCGCGGCGGTCGGCGCCGGGCTGGCGGCCTCGCTCGCCAAGCTCTTCCCGTGGCAGCGGGCGGCGCGCGACGGAGACAGGCCGATGGCCGAGGGACCCTTCGACATCCGCGAGAGCGAGCCCACCCTGTCGGTGACCGGACTCGCGGACGACGCGCTGCGCGCGCGGGGCATCACGCGGATGGCGCTCGGCGACCTGCCGCTCCCGACCGGTGCGGTGATCGCGACCGATCCCCTGGTGCAGCCCGACCGGGCACCCTTCACCCGTCGGGTCGAGCCGGGAACCCATCCCGTCACGCTCTATCTCGCCCAGGGCCGCGTCGCCCTGGCCGAACTGCGTTTCGCGGACACGGAGCCGGAACGCTGGGAGCTCGCCCTCGTGCCGGGTCAGGACGTCGCCGCCCTGAAGGCGGGCGAGATCTTCGGCTATCCCGTCGATGCCGGCCTCGGCTGCTTCATGGACCCGGACGCGCGCGCCGCCATGGACCGCCGCGAGGCGCAGGAGCAGAAGCGGGCCGGCTACAGCAACTACTACGACGACGTGCTCGCGGACGCGCTGAAGGACTCGAACCTGAACTGGGTGATGCACCGGCCGCTGCCGGATGAGCCGGCCCGGGTCGCGGTCTTCTCCAGCGGCTGGGGCGACGGCGTCTACGCCTCCTACTGGGGCCTCGGTGCGGGCGGGCGGGTGCTCCGGCTCGTCACCGATTTCGGCGTGATCGAGAACGGCGACGGGCGCGATCCGCGGGAGGTCGCCGTCGCCGCCGCCCTGGCCGCCCTGACCCCGGAGCAGCGCCGCGACAGCGCGCGGGGCTACGCGGCGCTGAAGAGCGACGATCTCACCGCCTTCTCGGCGCTGCTCGACGAGGGCCGGATCGCCCCCGAGACGCCGATCGAAGAGGCCGGGGGCACCTTCACCTTCGAGGCGATCCGCCTCGACAAGCCGGAGGCGCTCGAACGCCTCGTCCGGCGCGGCGCGACGCTGCTGATGCCGCCCTACCTGCAGATCGGCGACGAGCGGAAGACCTATCCCGCCTACGCCCGCGACCTCACCCCACCCCGCTCGCCGCAACTCCTCAGCCTGATCGAGGCCTGGGAGCGCACCGGCTCAACCGACACGCCATCACGAGGACAGACCCTTCCATGAGCTACGATCTCGTCGTCATCGGCACCGGCCCCGGGGGCTATGTCTGCGCCATCCGGGCGGCCCAGCTCGGGCTGAAGACCGCGGTGGTCGAGAAGCGGGCGACCCACGGCGGCACCTGCCTCAACATCGGCTGCATCCCGTCGAAAGCCCTGCTGCACGCCTCCGAAGCCTTCGAGGAGGCGAACAAGCACTTTTCGGAGCTCGGCATCGATGTCGGCACGCCGAAGCTCGATCTCAAAAAAATGCAGGCGTTCAAGCAGGGCGGCGTCGACGGCAACACCAAGGGCGTCGAGTTCCTGCTCAAGAAGAACAAGGTCGATGCCTATCACGGCCGCGGCCGCATCGCCGGCGCCGGCCGGGTCGAGGTGATCTCGGACGACGGCGGCAACCAGATGCTGGAGACGAAGAACATCGTCATCGCCACCGGCTCCGACGTGACGCGGCTGCCCGGCGTCGCGATCGACGAGAAGACGGTGGTCTCCTCCACCGGCGCGCTCGAACTCGGCGCGGTGCCCAAGCGCCTCGTCGTCATCGG
>NZ_BPRD01000397.1 GCF_022179745.1 Methylorubrum podarium | reverse complement strand
GCAACGCGCCGGAGATCGGCGCGGCCGCGGAGGCGATCGATGCGGCGGAATGCGTCGTGCGCTTCAACAACGCCGCGGGCTTCGACGGCCGCACCGGCTCCCGGGTCACGCATCTCGCCCTGGTCAATCGCGGCGGCCAGATGCGCGAGTGGCTGGCGGACCGGCACTTTCTGGAGCGCCCGGTGGTCCGGGCGGCACAGGCCTTCATCCTGCCGTTTCCGATGCTGCCGCCGGAGGAGCAGGGCCCCGAGCCGATCTGCTGGACCCGTGAGGCCCTGGCGCTGCTGCGCCCCCTGGGCCGCCCGATCCACATCCTGCCGGAGGCGTTGCACGCGCATGCCCGGCGCCTGCTCGCCCCCCGCACGCAGGGGCGCCCGAACCCGAGCACCGGCTTCCTCGTGACCCTGGCGCTCCTGCTCGCCCGTCCGGCCGAGGCCGATCCGGCCCGGGCCTACGGCTTCGGGTTCGACGGCTGGCCCGGCCACCCCTGGGCCGCCGAGCGCGCGTGGTTCGCCGAGACCCAGGCCGCCGGGCGCCTGCATCTGCAGCCACTCGAAGGATGATCCGCCCCGATGTCCACGCTGATCACGGTGCTCAAGGGCGGCGGGCGCTACGACGCGACCTGGGTCGAGCGGCTGGCCCGCGGCGTGCGCCGCCACGCCCCGGCCTTCACGCGGATCCGCTGCCTCACCGACGGGCCGCTCGCCGTCGCGGGCGTCGAGCGCGTGCCCCTGCGCCACGACTGGCCGGCCTGGTGGGCGAAGATGGAGGCGTTCCGCCCCGGCCTCTCGGACGGCACGACGGTGCTGTGCGACCTCGACACCGTCTTCACGGGCCCGGCCGACGCCCTGGCCGAGCCGGGCCTCGCGGCGATGGAGGATTACTTCCACAAGGGCCGCCTCTCCAGCGCCCTGATGCGCTGGGAGGGCGACGAACTCGCCGAGCTCTACGCGCGCTTCGCGGCCGAGCCCGGGCGCTGGATGACGGCGGGCTCCTGCGGCCCAGTGCCCAACGCGGTGCACGGCGATCAGGTCGTGATCGACCACCTGCTCCGCCGGGACGCCGTGCGACCGCGTTTCTTCCAAGCGATCGCACCGGGCCTGCTCGACTTCTACGATCCCCGGCGCGACGCCCATGGCCCGGTCGTCGTCTTCATCGGGGCGTCCAAGCCCGACACCGCCCGCGGCGCGGTCCACGCGGCGTGGACGGCGCCCGCGTGAAACCTCGGGTGACACCCTGAGGGACACTCAGCCGGGATGCGCAGCGCCGAACGCCCGCAGGGCGGCCTCGCCGGCGGAACAGGCGTCCTCCGGCGAGGGATAGGATTCGGGTGAGACGCGGACGGACACGCCGTCCCGGTCGGTCAGATGCCAGCGGAACTGCTCCGAGCGCTCCGGGCAGGCCTCGACGGTGACGGCAACGGGGGTGGGATCGTCCATGGCGCGCAGCGTCCGAGCTGGGGGCGGCCCCGGGCCGAGGCCGCCCGGGAGGGTTTCTAGCTGTCGGCCTTCGCGCCGTTGAGCGTCAGATCGAGATAGGTCTTGGTGACGGGCTCGATCAGCGCCGCGATGTCTTCGGCCGCCCGCGTCTCCTCGTCGACCGCCGCGCGGAAGAGCGAGACCTGCTCGGTCTTGCCCGCCCGTTCGGCGATCACGCTCAGCGAGCGGTAGGCGGCGATCTGGTCGTGCTGGAAGGCGTAGCCGGCGTAGAGGTTCTTCAGCGTCTCGTCCTGGGCCGAGGCGTGGACGGCGGCGCCGAGGGAGCCGGCAAGGCTCGTCACCGTCTCCTTCAGGCCCGAAGGGCTCTCACCGATCGCCTCCAGCGCCTTGTCGAGACGGCCGAGCTGGGCCTTCGTGGTTTCGACGTGACGGCGCAGGACGGCAGCATAGTCGGGATAACGCTCAAGTCCGGAGAGCTGCCTCTCCATCTGCTCCAGCCCCTGCTTCTCCAAAGCACGCGTATTCTTCAGGGATCCAGCGTAAATCGTGCCGATATCGGTGCCTGCCATCTCGTTTTAGTCTCCGGGTTGAGCTCTGTTCCGGCCGATAACTTGAGAGCAACACCGGCGTTCCGCGCGTATCCTGCGGCGGAAGCGCCCCGCCAAGCCTGATGCGCCGACACGACGTCTTCGCATCGCGGGCCCGCCACGCGCGCCGTGGGTCACACCGTGGGGCCCCCCTGCGGCAAGTGGCGCCGCAACCGGGCGCGCGGGCCGCGGTTGCCCGTCGGCGCCGCGATTCGAGCCCGAGCAGGACCCGAGCAGGAGACGACCGCATGTCCGGGACGAGGCACCATCCGGGCTGTTGCCGACGCGGTGAACGCCGGTGACGGATCTGGCCGCGCACGGTGCCGCCTTCGCCCGGGCCGTCTCCGGTTTCGGGCCGGGCAGGCCGGTGGTCCTGTGCCACGACGATGCCGACGGCCTGTCGGCGGGCGCGATCCTGTGGCGCGCGCTCGAACGGTCGGGGCGCTGCCTCGTCCCCGTCCGTGTGGTCGGCCGCGGCGAGTCGGCCTGGTCACCGGCCATGGCGGCCGAACTCTCCGCCCTCGACCCCGGGGGGCTCGTCGTCACCGATCTCGGCGTGCAGGCCGGCACGATCCTGGCCGGCGTGCCGACGGTGCTGGTCGATCACCACGTGCCGCGGTCGATGCCGGCCGCCGCCGAGGCTGCGGTGATCAGCGGACAGGCCGACGCGCCGACGCCGACCTCCAGCCTGCTCGCCCATGCCTGCGCCGCGGCCTTGGGCGAGGCGGAGGATCTGGCCTGGCTCGCCGGAATCGGCCTTGTCGGCGACCTCGGCGAGCGCGCCGCGAGCGCCGATTTCCCCGACATCATGGGACCGCTGCGCAGGGCCTACACGCTGAAGGCGCTGCGCGAGGCGGTGAGCCTCGTCAACGCGCCGCGCCGTTCGGCCGGCGGCGATGCCGGCCCGGCCCTGCGCCTGCTCCTGCGGGCAGGCGGGCCGGGCGACGTCGTCTCGGCGGCCGATCCCGACGCGGCGCTCCTGCGCGCGGCCCGGGACGAGGTGCGCGCGGCGCTCGACGCCGCGCGGAGCGTGCCGCCGCTCTTCGCCGGCCCCGTCGCGCTGATCCGCTGCGACTCGCCCTGCCAGATCCATCCGCTCGTCGCACAATCCTGGATCCACCGGCTGCGGCGGCAGGTGGTGATCGGCGCCAATGCCGGCTTCCGGGCGGGCTATGTCCACTTCGCCGTCCGCAGCGCCACCGTGCCGGACCTGATCGGCTTTCTGGAGGAGCGCGCGCCTCGGCTCGGGCCGGACGATCAGTTCGCACAGGGGCATCGCCGCGCCACCGGCGGCCAGATCCGGGTCGAGACCTGGAACCGCTTCGTCGCC
>NZ_BPRD01000396.1 GCF_022179745.1 Methylorubrum podarium | reverse complement strand
CCGCGATCCGCGCGGCGCGCCAGATCATCCCCCGCGCCGAGATCCAGCGCGCCAGCCTGTGCCGGCACGAGACGGGGCTCGTCTACCTGCTGACGGCCTTGCGCCGGGACGGGCAGTTCATGCACGTCATGGTCGATGCCCAGTCGGGACAGGTGAGCGGGCAGTGGTAAGGGGCGGTGCGCCGCCTGTGACGAGGAGGAACCGACCGTGCGTCTGCTCGTGGTCGAGGATGACCGTGACATCAACCGGCAGGTCGTCGCCGCGCTGGAAGAGGCCGGCTACGTCGCCGACAAGGCGTTCGACGGCGAGGAGGGCGGCTATCTCGGCGAGAACGAGCCCTACGACGCGATCATCCTCGATATGGGCCTGCCCAAGGCCGACGGCGTCACCGTGCTCCAGAACTGGCGCCGGGCCGGGGTGAAGACCCCCGTCATCATCCTCACCGCCCGCGACCGCTGGTCCGACAAGGTGGACGGCTTCGACGCGGGCGCCGACGACTACGTCACCAAGCCCTTCCACATGGAGGAGCTGATGGCCCGGGTGCGCGCGATTCTTCGCCGCGCGGCCGGTCATGCCAGCAGTCAGATCTCATGCGGTCCGGTCACCCTCGACACCCGCTCGGGCCGCGTCTTCGTCGACGGCGCCCCGATCAAGCTGACGAGCCACGAGTACCGGCTGCTCTCCTACCTGATGCACCATACCGGCCGCGTCGTCTCCCGCGCGGAGCTGACCGAGCACCTCTACGATCAGGATTTCGACCGCGATTCCAACACGATCGAGGTGTTCGTCGGGCGGCTGCGCAAGAAGCTCGCCGTGGACCTGATCCAGACCGTGCGGGGATTGGGCTACCTGATCGATCCGAACCAGCCGGCGGGGCGGGGTTGAACGGTCATTGGCCGCCGAGATCGGTGAGTGCGAAATCCTCGCCCTTGTAGAGGAGCGGCACGCCGTGATTTCGCGCGACCGCGTAGGCGAAGCAGTCGCCCATGTTGAGGCGGGCCGGATGCCCGGTTCCCTTCCCGTAGCGCTCGAAGGCATCCAGTGCCCGGTCCGCATCCTCCGCGGTAATCGGGACGAGACCGATCCGCGCGAGGTCGAGCAGCATCTCGATATCCGCTCGGGCCGCCTTGAGGCCGCCCTGCTTCTTGCGGGCGATGCCGAGAGCCGCCTCGTAGACGGCGATCGGCGACGTGATCGCCGCCTCCGCCCCGTCGAGTCGCCCGGCGAGGGCTCGGCCCTCCGGCTCCTCCGTGATGATGGCGATGAGAGCGGAGGCGTCGACGAACATCACGCGTCGTTCAGCCCGTCGAAGAAAGCCTTATCCGCCTCAAGTCCGGTGGACGGCCGTGCGGCCACGCGCTCGTGCAGCGGTTTCAGCCGCTCCCAGAGGCCGGGCCGCTGCTCCTCCCGTTCCAGCTCGTTGCGCACGGCGACCTTGATCGCCTCGGTGAGCGGGACACCCTTCCGTTCGGCCAGGAGGCGGACGAGGCGGTCCGTCTCCGCATCGCGGATGTGCAGGGCCATGGGCGCCTCCCTTCGTGGCGGTGTAGAGGGTCGACGCGCATGATGTACATGCCCGCGCCGCCGCAAGCGAGCTGCGTTCCGAGTAAAGGCTCATGACCGACCGCTTCGCCTGGCTCCCCTTGCGCCGCCGCTCCATCGCGGTCCGGCTCGCGGTGTCCTCGTTCCTGTCGAGCACCGCGATCCTCGTCATCGCGGCCTTCATCCTCACCACGCTCTACCGCGAGAACACCGAGCGCGCCTTCGACAGCCGCCTGCTCGTCTTCGCCAACAACCTCGCCACCGACCTCGTCAGCCCGAGCGAGCCGGAGACGCGCTCTTTCTCGCTGGGCGATCCGCGCTTCGACCTGCCGCTGTCGGGCTGGTACTGGCAGGTCGGGCGCCCCGACGCGAAGCCGCGAGACCTGCGCACCTCGCGCTCGCTCGTCGGCGTGCCGCTCAAAGGGCCCGATCAGGCCGGCACCGCGACCATCGGCCAGATCCGCCAGGGCTACGGCAAGGGCCAGGACGACCGGACCCTGCGCATCGTCGAGCGCGACGTCGATGTCGGCGCCGACGGGCGCTACACCGTGCGGGTGGCGGGACCCGCCGACGAGATCGTCAACGACGTCGAGCGCTTCCGCTTCTCGCTGTTCATGACCTTCGGCCTGCTCGGCTTCTCGCTCGCGGCGACCGCGCTCCTGCAGATCCGCTTCGGCCTCGCGCCGTTGCGCAAGCTGCGCACCGCGCTCGGCACGATCCGCCGCGGCGAGGCCGACCGGATCGACGGCGAGTACCCGCGCGACATCGCCCCGCTCGCGGGCGAGATCAACCTCCTGATCGAGACCAACCGCGAGATCCTGGAGCGCGCCCGCACCCAGGTCGGCAACCTCGCCCACGCCCTGAAGACGCCGCTCTCGATCATCGTCAACGAGGCCGGCGGCAGCGACGCCCCCCCGGAACTGTCGGAGAAGATCCGCGAGCAGGCGGCGGTGATGCGCGATCAGGTGAACTACCATCTCGACCGCGCCCGCGCCGCCGCGCTCGCCGGCACGCTGGGCACCTCCACCGAGGTCGAGCCGGCGCTCGCCGGCCTCGTGCGCACCTTCGGAAAGATCTACCGCGACAAGGACATCGCCTACGAGGTCCATGTCCCGCCGGGCCTGCGCTTCCGCGGCGAGAAGCAGGATTTCGAGGAAATGATCGGCAACCTCGTCGACAACGCCTCGAAATGGGCGGCGGGCCGGGTCTCGATCTCCGCCGCGCCGACAGGCGAGCACGGTTATCCCCACCTGCTCGTGGCGGTGGAGGATGACGGGCCGGGCCTGCCGGAGGAGGACCGCGCGGCGGTGCTCAAGCGCGGCCGGCGCCTCGACGAGACCAAGCCCGGCTCCGGGCTCGGCCTGTCGATCGTGGCGGACCTGGCCGCGCTCTATCGCGGCCGGTTCCGCCTGGAGGCGGCGGCGCTCGGGGGCCTGCGCGCGGTGATCGAGGTGCCGGGCGACGCGCCCGCGGGGGCCGGACAACGCTGAGTCGCAGCGGGCTCCGCGACGGTTACGGACCGGTCCGCCTGTGCTATGGCCGTGCTTCGCTCCCCGCGCGTGACGACGTGTCGCCCGGAAGCGATGTCGTGCGGGCCCCGCTCGGGCTCTACACGGGGCCGAGCTGAAAATTTTGGGTCTGATGACGGCGATCTGGTTCATCCTGGCGGCCATGACCGGCGCGGCCGTGTTCGCGCTGCTCTGGCCGATGTCGCGCCGCCGCCGGCCGGGGGCCGGACCGGAGGCGGAGGGCGGCGACGGTCTCGCCACCGAGACCGGCTTCTACGAGGACCAGCTCGCCGAGATCGAGCGCGATCTCGGCCGCGGCCTCATCGCTCCGGCCGAGGCCGAGGCCGCGCGCGCCGAGGCCGCGCGCCGGCTGCTGCGGGCGAGCCGCGAGGAGCGGGCCGAGACGTCGGCCGCCGCGCCGATCGCCGAGCCGCATCTGCGCCAGCGCCGGGCGGCCTCCGCCTTCGCGCTCTCCACGATCCCCCTCGTCGCCCTCGTCGTCTACGGCCTCTACGGCTCGCCGAATCTCCCCTCGCAGACCGACGCCGACCGCAAGGCGACCCGGGCCGGCGCGCAGGATCTGATGACGGCCATCGGCCAGATCGAGGCGCGGCTCGCCAACCACCCGGACGATGCCCGCGGCTGGAGCGTGCTCGGGCCGGTCTACATGCGGCTCGGGCGGTTCGACGACGCGGCCCGCGCCTACGCGGCCCTGGTTCGCCTCAAGGGCGAGGACGCCCACGCCCTGTCCGATTGGGGCGAGGCGCTCGTCGCGGCGGCCGACGGCACGGTCTCGCCGGAGGCGCGCAAGGTGCTGGGCCGGGCGCTCGCGGCCGATCCGAAGGCGGCCAAGCCCCAGTTCTACCTCGCCCGCGGCGACGAGCAGGCCGGCGACGTCGCCGGCGCCGTGCGGCGGCTCGAGGCGATGGCGGCCTCCGCGCCCGCGGATGCCCCCTGGCTGCCGACGGTGCGGGAGAATCTTTCTCGGCTGAAGGGCGAGACCGTCTCCGGGTCGGCGGCCGAGGGCGGCGGGGACGGCACCAAGGACGGCGCCAAGGAGGGTGCCCGGCCGGGGGCGCGGGCCGAAGCCCCGGTGGCCGGGCCCGGCAGCAACATCCAGGCGCTGCCGCCCTCCGAGCGGATCGACGCGATCCGCGGCATGGTCGAGGGGCTGGAGCGGCGCCTCGCCAAGCAGGGCGGCTCCGCCGACGAGTGGCTGCGCCTCGTGCGCTCCCACGCGGTGCTCGGCGAGCGCGACAAGGCGCTCGACGCCCTGGAACGGGCACGCAAGGCGTTTCGCGACGACGGGGGAGCCCTGGCACGCTTCGACGTGCAGGCCCACGAACTCGGCCTCGCCGGGGCCGGGGCCGGTGCGCCGCCGAAGCCCGAGACCGGCGACAAGGCCGGCGAGCGGATCGGGGAGAAGACCACCGTCGAGCCCGACGCCGCGGCCGCCGCGGTCAAGGCGATGCCGCCGGCCGAGCGCGAGGCGGCGATCCGCGGCATGGTCGCGAGCCTCGACCGGCGGCTCGCCGCCAAGGGCGGCTCCGCCGACGAGTGGATGCGGCTCGTGCGCTCCTACGGCGTCCTCGGCGACCGCCCGGCCGCGGCGCAGGCGCTCGACCGGGCCAAGATGGCGCTCGCCGCCAACCCGACCGCGGTGGAACGCCTCGACGCGCTGGGCAGGGAACTCGGCCTGAACCCGGCCCAGCCGTAGAGCGTCGTCCCGAGAGGCGGCCGCCGGCTCGTCTGGGAAAAACCGGTGCAAAAACAGGAATTTCGAGCATCGTCCTGGATCCCCGATCCGGGACGATGCTTGAATGGGACCGCGGCGGGACACGTCCCCTGACAATCGGTCCCGCCCGTACAACCTTGACCCGGCGGGCGGTCGGGCCGAAACCGGTCTTTCGATAAGATGCAGATGTCGGGGGGCCTTCAGGCATTCGCCAGCCGGAAGGGTCGAGAAGAAGCCGACGAATCGGGACGGAACCGTCGTGACCCGCAAGAGCCGCCGCCTGATCCTCATCGCCGCCTGCGGCGCCGTGCTGGCGCTGGCGCTCGGGCTGATCCTGTCGGCGATGAGCGGCTCGATCGTGTTCTTCCGCTCCCCCGCCGAGGTCGCCACGCAGGGCGTCGCGCCGGGCACCCGCTTCCGTCTCGGCGGCCTCGTGACGGAGGGGTCTGTCAAGCGCGGGCCCGACCAGAACGTCGAGTTCTCCGTGACCGACACCAACGCCACGGTTCCGGTGCAGTATCGCGGCCTGCTGCCCGACCTGTTCCGCGAGGGCCAGGGCATCGTCGCCGAGGGCACCCTCGATGCCGGCGGCGTGTTCCGGGCCGACACCGTGCTGGCCAAGCACGACGAGAACTACATGCCCCGCGAGGTCGCCGACGCCCTCAAGGCGCAGGGACGCTGGCAGGAGGGCGCCGGCAAGGAAGCGGCGAAGGAGGCCCCGAAGGACGCGGCGAAGCCGGCCTCGGCCGACGCCACCCTGGGCCAGCGCAGCGAGCGGTGAGGATTCCCATGACCATCCGGATCGAAACCGCGCGAGGGAGCCGCCGGTGATCGTCGAGATCGGCCATTACGCCCTGGCGCTCGCCCTGG
>NZ_BPRD01000395.1 GCF_022179745.1 Methylorubrum podarium | reverse complement strand
TCGCGAGGCGGAGCCGAAGCGATCCAGGGCGCGACCTTTTCGGAGATGTCGCGCCCTGGATTGCCACGGCTTCGCCTCGCAATGACGAAGGAGAGACCGAAGCAATCAACCGGATGACGTAGGAGGCTCTGCGTCTCCCGTCGCGGTGCGGCCGGGAGGCGACCCGTCGATCCGCGACACCCCATCGAGACCACCGTTTTTGATCCCCTCGGTCCTTCCCGGGCACGCCTCAGAAAGGGCCGGCGGCGGAGGCTTGTCCGGATACGCGATGGCCCCACGCCGCGGCTGCGCGCGCAGCAGCGTGCCGCCGCCACGCCCGACCGGCACCGCTGGTCCGAGAAGCCTCTCTCGCCCAGCCGCTGCGGCCCGAGGCCGATGCCGGCGGCAACATCTTAGTTAGAACAATTCGTTTTAGTTGCTGTGGGAACACATCCACAGAGCAATGACCCCAGTCCGCTTGCTCACATCGCTGTGATCGCCTACTCGCTCAAAATATTAGTGCAGTTGAAGTCGCATGACGACTTGAAGCACCTCTATGGCCCTGCGTGAGCGCACTCCGCTGGTCATCGGACTAAGGACGCAGCGGTGTTCAATCCTGGATATCAACTTACTACAACCTCAATCTGCGCGCTGATCTGCGCGACCTCGCTCGGCATGGCCGCCCCGTGGTCGGTGACGAGAGCCTGGGCGCAGGATGCCGTGCAGCTCGACGAACTCGCGGTCCACGGTCAGGTCGGCAATGTCGGACGGGTCGGTCAGGGCGTCGGCCTGCTGAAGGACCTGCCCGCCCCCTATGCCGGCGGGCAGTTCGCCCGCGGCGGCTCGCTGGGCGTGCTCGGAACCCGGGATGCGCTGAACACGCCGTTCAGCACGGTCAACTTCACGCAGCAGGTGATCCAGGATCAGCAGGCGCGCACCGTCGCGGACACGCTCGTCAACGATTCATCGGTGCGGCTGACCACCGGCAGCAACGGCTTCGACGACACGTTCCAGATCCGGGGCTTCCAGGTTCCGGCTCAGGATGTCGGCCTGAACGGTCTCTACGGGCTGATCTCCTCCAATCGCGTCGCCGCGCAGTACATCGAGCGCATCGAATTGCTGAAGGGGCCGGGCGCGTTCATGTACGGCATCCCGCCGGGCGGCAGCGTCGGCGGCAGCATCAACATCGTTACCAAGCGCGCGCTCGATGTGCCGTTCGTCCGGGTCACGCCGCAATTCATCAGCGCCGGCAATTTCGGGGCGCATGTCGATGCCAGCATGCGGGGCGGCGAGAACAAGGAGTGGGGCATCCGGTTCAACGGCCTGGGCCGGACCGGAGAGGCGTCGATCAACGACGGCAACTGGCAGACCGGACTGGGGGCGCTCGCCCTCGACTATCAGGGCGAGCGCCTGCGCTGGGCCCTCGACGTCATCACGCAGAACGACGACACCAAGAATTTCCGTCCGCAGATGACCCTGCAGTCGACGATCCCGTTCATTCCCCGGCCGCCGGACGCCCGCGGCAACTGGTATCCGGGAACGCTGCTCAAGCAGCGGGACAACACGATCGCCTCCTTCATCGAGTACGATCTGACCGACTGGCTGACGGCCTATGGCGGCATCGGCTATCGCGCCGGCTCGAACGAGCAGACCTTCCCGGATTCCCGCGTCGCCGGCTTCACGGGCGGAGCGGACGCGCTCGGCAATTTCCGGCTCATCAACGCCTACTACGATTCCTACAGCAGTTCCGTCAGCGGCAATGCCGGCCTGAAGGCCCGCTTCGACACCGGCTTCATCAACCACTCGCTCAACTTCGTCTTCACCGGCTTCACGCGCGAGGACGGAAACGCCTATGTCGCGAACTCGGCGGCGCAGTCAGTGCCGTCGAACATCTACCGCCCCTCGCCGCTTCCGGTCGTGACCGGCGCGCGGATCGATCCCCGCCGAGCCTCGGACACGTCGCTGACGAGCGTCGCCGTCGTCGACACGATGTCGATCGCCGACGACACCGTCCTGCTGACCGCGGGCGTCCGCTACCAGATGGTGCATCAGCAGGGCTACAGCACCACGACCGGCCTGCGGACGACCGAGTACGACGCCGACGCGACCTCGCCCCTCGCCGGCATCGTGATCAAGCCCTGGCAGAACGTCGCGCTCTACGCGAACTACGCCGAGGGTCTGACCTCGGGGACGATCGTCGGGGCCGGCTACAGCAATACGGGCGAGATCCTCAGCCCCTACAAGTCCGATCAGCAGGAAGTCGGCATCAAGATCGACTGGGGCACCATCACGACGACGGCGGCGCTGTTCCAGATCAGCCGGCCGAACCAGGTCCGCACCGCCGCCAACGCCCTGGCCTACGATGGCGAGCAGCGCAACCAGGGCCTCGAATTGTCCGCCTACGGCGCGATCGTGCCGAGCGTGCGCGGTTTCGCGAGCGCAACCTTCCTCCGTCCCGAACTGACCAAGCCGGCCAATCCGCTGGAACGCGGGAACGACGCCGCCGGCGTGCCCGATCTGACGGTCTCGGCCGGGCTCGAATGGGACACGCCCTGGGTTCCCGGGCTCACCCTGAACGGCCGGGTGATCTACACGTCGGGCTCCTACCTGACCAACGCCAACACGCTGCAGTTCCCCGACTGGGCGCGGGTCGATCTCGGACTTCGCTACGCGACGATCGTCTACGACCGTCCGGTCACCGTTCGGTTCAACGTCGAGAACGTGGCCGACAACCGGTACTGGCTCACGACGGGCACCTTCGTGACGGTCGCCTCGCCCCGGACCTTCATCCTGTCCGCCTCCCTCGACTTCTGACGCTGCCGGGCGGCCGCCGGCGTCGTTGCGAGGCGAAGCCGTGGCAATCCAGGGCGCGACTTTTCCGGATGAGTCGCGCGCTGGATCGCTTCGGCTCCGCCTCGCGATGACGGAAAAGGCACCGAAGCGATCAACCGGAAACCGTACCAGGCTGCTTTCGCCGTGCGCCGGTGACTTCAACATGCAAAAGCCCCGGCCTCTCGGCCGGGGCTGACGTGGGTCTCGAACGTTTGGAGATTCCTTAGAAGAAGCCGAGCTTCTTCGAGGAGTAGCTGACCAGCATGTTCTTGGTCTGCTGGTAGTGGTCGAGCATCATCTTGTGGGTCTCGCGGCCGATACCGGACTGCTTGTAGCCGCCGAAGGCCGCATGGGCCGGGTAGGCGTGGTAGCAGTTCGTCCAGACGCGGCCGGCCTGGATGGCGCGGCCGAAGCGGTAGGCGCGGGTGCCGTCGCGGGTCCAGACGCCGGCGCCGAGGCCGTAGAGCGTGTCGTTGGCGATCGAGAGCGCCTCCTCGTCGTCCTTGAAGGTCGTGACCGAGAGGACGGGCCCAAAAATCTCCTCCTGGAAGATCCGCATCTTGTTGTGGCCCTTGAACACCGTCGGCTGCATGTAGAAGCCGTCGGCGAGGTCGCCCTCGCGGGTGCCGCGGGCGCCGCCCGTCAGACACTCCGCACCCTCCTGGCGGCCGATATCGACGTAGCTCAGGATTTTTTCGAGCTGCTCGGAGGAGGCCTGAGCGCCGATCATGGTCGCCGGATCGAGGGGCGAGCCCTGCGTGATCGCCTCGACGCGCTTGATCGCGCGCTCGATGAAGCGGTCGTAGATCGACTCGTGCACCAGCGCGCGGCTCGGGCAGGTGCAGACCTCGCCCTGGTTGAGGGCGAACATGGTGAAGCCTTCGAGCGCCTTGTCGAAGAAGTCGTCGTCCTCGTTGGCGACGTCCCCGAAGAAGATGTTCGGTGACTTGCCCCCGAGCTCCAGCGTGACCGGGATCAGGTTCTGCGAGGCGTACTGCATGATGAGGCGGCCGGTGGTCGTCTCACCCGTGAAGGCGATCTTGGCGATGCGCGGCGAGGAGGCCAGCGGCTTGCCGGCCTCGAGGCCGAAGCCGTTGACGACGTTGACCACGCCCGGCGGCAGCAGGTCGCCGATGAGTTCCAGAACCACGAGGATCGAGGCCGGGGTCTGCTCGGCGGGCTTGAGCACGACGCAGTTGCCGGCGGCGAGCGCCGGCGCCAGCTTCCACACCGCCATCAGGATCGGGAAATTCCACGGAATGATCTGGCCGACGACGCCGAGCGGCTCGTGAAAGTGGTAGGCCACCGTGTCGTGGTCGATCTCGGAGATCGCGCCTTCCTGCGCCCGCACGCAGCTGGCGAAGTAGCGCCAATGGTCGATGGCGAGCGGGATGTCGGCGGCGGTGGTCTCGCGGATCGGCTTGCCGTTGTCCCAGGTCTCGGCGAGCGCGATCAGGTCGAGGTTCTCCTCCATCCGGTCGGCGATCTTGTTGAGGATGCGCGCGCGCTCGGCCGGAGCGGTGCGGCCCCAGGCGTCCTTGGCGGCGTGCGCGGCGTCGAGCGCCTTGTCGATGTCCTGCGCGTCGGAGCGGGCGACCTCGCAGATCACCTTGCCGGTGATGGGGGAGGTGTTCTCGAAGTAGCGGCCGCCGACGGGCGCGACCCACTGGCCGCCGATGAAGTTGTCGTAGCGCGCCGAGAAGGGGGACTTCGTCTTGGCGTCCGCCAGGAATTCGGGCTTGTTCATCGCGTTTCCTCCATTGCGCTCGTTCGTCGACCGCTTTGCCGCCGGTCTTGCCGCTTTGCCGCGGGAGACAAGAGCAGCCGCCCCGTCTGATCAAGGTGGACTTTTGGCCAACGCGGCTTCTGGCGGCCGCCGACTTGATTGTTTTCGCAACTGTTTTCGCCGGCCGCCGATCATGCCGCCGCGGCTGAATCAGTTAGACCCTTTCGGGTCCGGTGGCGACCCCGCCCTTGGTCCAAGGCGTGACGCCGGGGCGCCGTCGTCGGGCAAACGGGGCGCGTCGGTGTCGAGGCCGTTCTGGTGCAGGATCAGGCCGGTGACGCGGCCCGCCTCGTCGGCGGTGAAGGTGATCCGCGCGTCGACCGCGCGCAGGAAGAAGGCGCGCTCGCTCTCCGGAAACAGCTCGTTGCGCGGCTGCCGCGTGCCTTGCGCGAAGATCCGCCCGTCCTCGACGGTCACCGCGATCTCGAAGCCCGGCGCCAGGGCGTAGCGGCCGGCGAGCGCCGCCAGGGCGGAACGGTCGATGGCGATCTCGCGGTGCGGGCGCGGCGGCTCGGCCAGGCTCGCCCGCGCCTCCGCCTCGGTCACCCGCGGCCCGGTCCGGTCGCGGCGGTCGCGGTGCAGGATCACCCCGGTCGGCGTGCCGTCGGGCTCGGTCTCGAAGGTGAGGCGCATGTCGGCGACGGGGCTGACGAAGGTCCGGTCGCTCTCCGGCACGAAGGGAAAGGCGGGCTCGCGCAGACCGGGTCCGTCCATCCGCGCGCTCAGGCCCCTTCCCTCCCGGGTGACGGTGAGGAAGGCGCGGGGGCCGAGGCGGTAGGTGCCGGGATAGCGGTCGAGGATCACGTCCTCCAGCACGATGGCCTCGGGCGCCTCGTAATGGCCGAGATGGAGCGCGGCGAGGTCGCGGGCGATCTTCTGGGCCGGGGCGGTCTCGGTGTTCGAGAGCACGATCACGGTCAGCCGGTCGTCCGGATAGATGTCGTTGATCGAGAGGAAGCCGGGAATCGAGCCGGCATGGCCGACGACGCGGTGGCCGCTCGTCCTGTCGCCCGGCTTGCCGAAGGCGCGGGAGACGAACCAGCCGAGGCCGTAGCCGGTGCCGTTGTCGGTGAACATCGCCGCGCGCGACGCCTCCGAGAGCAGGCGCGGGCCGGCGAGCGCCTCGTCCCAGGCGAGCAGGTCGTCGACCGTGGAGTAGAGCGCGCCCGCGGCGTAGGCCGAGCTCGCCGCCATCGGCACGGCGTTGCGCCACTGCGCCCGGCCGCGGCGGTAGCCCGCCGCCCGCCGCGGCAGGATCATGGTGAGGTCGTCGTAGCCGGTCTCCTTCAGCCCCAGCGGCGCGAGGATCGCTTCGCGCAAGTAGGCCTCGTAGGACTGGCCCGAGGCGGCCTCGATCACCATGCCGAGCAGCACGTAGTTGGTGTTGCTGTACTCGAAGCGCTCGCCCGGGGGGAACAGCAGCGGGTCGTTCGCGACGAGCGCCACGATCTGCGCCGGCGTGTGATCGACCCGCGCGATCTGGTCGTAGTAGTTCGGCAGCGCGGTGAAGTTGATGATGCCCGAGCGGTGCTGCAGCAGGTGGCGCAGGCTCACCCCCGCCCAGGCCTCCGGCACGGAGGGGACCCAGCGGCGGATCGAATCGTCGAGGCCGAGCCGGCCGGCTTCCGAGAGTTTCAGCAGGGCGGCCGCCGTGAAGGCCTTGGTGAGCGAGCCGATGCGGAAATGGGTCTGCGGCGTGTTCGCGATGTCCCACTCGCGGTCGGCGAGGCCGTAGGCGCGGCGGAAGACCGGCTGCCCGTCCTTCGCCACGAGGATGACGCCGGAGAACAGACCCGCCTCGATGTAGGGGGCGACGAGGGCGTCGGCCCGCTCGGCGAAATCCGCCTCGGCGCGCGCCGGGGTCGCGATCCAGCCCGCGAGGCCGGCGAGCAAGGCGGCGAGAACCGGCAGCGCGCGGTGCGGGCCCGCGGCGAGCCGCCGGCATCCCTGTCTCATGGAGATCTGGCTCACGGAGGTCTGGCTCACGGGGCTCCGGTCTCCTCGCGGTCGGCCGGCGGAGCAGAAGCGGGCTTTGCGGCCGGGGCGTGGCGCTCCGCGTCCCCTGCATGGGGACCAGGGCCGCGATCACGGTTTCGCCGCGACCCGCTGCGAGAAGCGCGTCGCCCCGGGCGGGACCCGCGCCACGCGCGCGGACCACGGCCCGGTGCAGCCGACGAGACATCAGAGGCAGACGATCATGACGATTCTTTCGCGCGCCCTGCACGCCGCTTCCCTGTCCGCCCTCCTCGCCGGAGCCGTGCTCGGTTCCGGGGCCGCGCTCGCCCAGGCGAAGCCCCCCGCCGCGCCGGATCGCGCGCCCACCGCGGCGCCGGAGCCGGGCAAGGAGATCGCGCTGACGCAGGCGCAGATCGACGGCCTCCTCGTCGCGCAGCCCGAACTCGCCAAGCTGTCCGGCGGCGCGCCCGACAAGCCGGACCCGAAGGCCGAGGCGGGGGCGCAGGCCCAGGCCGAGGCGATCGTGAAGCGGAACGGCTTCGCGAGCCTCGAAGAGTTTCAGGATGCCAGCGACACCGTCGACGCGGTGCTCGGCGGGATCGATCCCGAGACGAAGAGCTATGTCGGCGCCGCGCCGCTCCTGAAGAAGCAGCTCGCGGCTTTGCAGGCCGACAAGGCGATGCCCGCCAAGGAGAAGGCCGAGGCGGTCAAGGAGATCAAGGAGGCGCTCGCCGCGGGCGAGCCGGCCAAGCCCTCGCCGTCCAACATCGCCCTGGTGACGAAGAACTACGCGCGGCTCAGCGCGGCGATGGGTGACGAGCCGCAGAAATAGGCGCGGCCGCCTAAAAAAACCTCCCCCCTCTGCGGGGGAGGGTGCCTGCGGAGCAGGCGGGAGAGGGGCCGGCACAGGTCTTTCCGAAAGCGGCGTTCCCCTCACCCGACCCCCTTCGGGGGCCACCCTCTCCCGC
>NZ_BPRD01000394.1 GCF_022179745.1 Methylorubrum podarium | reverse complement strand
CAGCGCCGCCGCGATGGCGGCCGGGTTGTCCAGGGTCTGGTCCACGATCAGGTTCGAGATGATCCGGGGATCGGCGTCGATGACCGTGCCGCTCCCGGGGCCGGGCTGGGATCCCGACCGCGTGCCCGCATTGGCGTAGTCGTTATTGGAGAACCACGTCTCCATGTTCGGGAGAGGATTGAAGTCGTAGCGGTCGCCGTCCGCGTCGTTGAGGTAGGCCGGCGTGAACAGACCGGGGAAGCTCTGATCCGACGCGCCCCATTTCTCACGCCCCGGAAGCAGGTTGTTGTAACTTCCATCGACCGTGCGGAGGCCATAGGGAAGCAGATGCGCCTGGGTCAGGCCGTCATTGCCGTTATATCCCGCGACCAGTTCGGCCAAGACGCCGCCCTGAGCGTGCGCTTCCGCGATTTCGATCTGCTTGAGAATGAACTCAAGATCGTGTTTGACCAGCGCAACCATAACTGCCCCCACAATGACGTGCGCCGCATCGCGAAAAGAGTGCGTCGGCCGTTAAACGACA
The DNA here is from genome assembly GCF_022179745.1 of Methylorubrum podarium. GTDB lineage: Bacteria > Pseudomonadota > Alphaproteobacteria > Rhizobiales > Beijerinckiaceae > Methylobacterium > Methylobacterium podarium. The sequence goes on along the minus strand of NZ_BPRD01000394.1, from coordinate 8,837 downwards.
CAAGACGCGTCTTCATCGAAGCTTGGGCGCCGATGCGTATAGTCAGAACGACTATGGCTATCGAGTAATTTCTGCATAAAATACAGTCAACGATGCTAATGTGATAATCAGTGATTTAGTACTGAAGTGTACATCGCTTGCAGATTTCGGCTGAGTGGGCGACTATTGCGCGCCAACGATCTAATCCCAAAGGCGCAGGACAGGACTTTAATCCATCTTGCGTGCGCGCCGCCTTTGCGGCAGCGACCGACATCAGCGAACGCCTGTCGTGCTGGGTGATCTCGGGATGGGCGGAAGGTCACGCTCGGTCGCATCGCGGCCGCTCGATCGCGAAGCACGGCAGCGATTCACGGGGCGACCCGCCGAGGCCGACGCCCTTCCGCCGACGGGCATCAGGGTGGGGCAGAGCGCGCTTGTCCGGGTGGGCGTTCGCCAACGGCCCCGGCATCGAAGAGGCTATGCCGCCGAACGACCGGGTGCGCGGGGCCGTGCGCATCTCCGGGCGTGCCACGAAACGCACGCTCGACACAGCGTCCTCGGACTGCCGCGACGCGACACTCGCCGGACGTCGTCATAGCTTGCCGACAGCGATCGATCGGACCCAGCCCGATCTAATCCCGAAGCGCGCCTGCGACACCTCGGGTCCGGGCGGTAGATCGTCCGGCGCCGAGGCCGTGCAGCGGCGACCCTGTCTACGGAGCGGGCGGTGACGACCGGTTCGTCGTGCTGACATCGGAACCGCGTGGCAGCCGGAGAAGATCGAAGCATTCGGCGGATCGGGCGACGGCAGCTTCGACTTCCTTCAGGCGAGCCATCTCGAGGGTGGAGACGGTCGGGATACGTTCGACATCGGCACGATGTCGAGCGGCACGCTGTCGGGCGACGATGGCGCCGACAGCATCGGGATCGGCAGTGCGCTGTGCACGATCCACGGCGGCGACGGCAACGATACGATCGCGATGCGTCCCTTCCGTCGCCTGGCCATTGGAATGCTTCGATCCACCAATCGGTCGCGGCACAGCCCAGCCGAATAAGCCGACTTTGGGCGGTGGTCTGAACGAATCAGATCGTCCCAGGGTTTGTCCCTCACAACGACGAACAGGGATGGAAACGATCATGAAATCGAAGACACTTGCGCTTGCCGCCGCGCTGACCCTCGCCCTTTCGGGCGCCGCTCTGGCCCAGACGCCCGCCGGCGGAGGAAGCGCCGAGGGCAACATGAACAACCCGGGCAGCGTAAAGAGCAATTCCGAGAAGAGCATGGAGCGCTCGACCGGCTCAGCCACCGGCACCACGACCGGAACCGGGATGGCTCCGGCGACGCCCGGGGCTGCTGGCGGAAGCTCCAGCGGGAGCATGGGGACCGGCACGGGGTCCGGCACCGGCGGTGCGGGCGGCGCGGCCGGCGGTCGCTGATCGATCCTGAAGTTGACTCAAGCCGCACCGCCTCAGGCTGCGGCGTAAGGAGGAACGCATGACGAAGATCATCACGGCGACGCTGGCGCTCGCCCTCGTGGCCGGTACCGCGCTGGCTCAGGACAACGGTGGGCGCGGCGGAAATCCGAGCAACGCCGGTGGCGGCAACACGAGCACCAGCGGCGGCGGCGGCTCGGGCCGCTGAGAGACCGACGATCCAGTCCCGCAGCGGACAATCCGCTGCGGGGCACAGGCCCCATTCATCTGGTTCTGGTCCTGTTTGGACCGGGTTGCAAACGCGTTCGGGGTGAGCCCGCCAAGGCTCGTGTGAGGCAGGATGAGCAGAGGCCGGCAGCCGAACCGACGGCGCTCGCCGGCCAGGCTGCGCAGGCGTACCTGCACGGCTGCATCGCCACCGCGGGTCGAGGCTTAGCGGTCCATCTTCGGCTCGAAGCCGATCAGCCCGCAGGCACGACGCTGCGAATAACCCTTCTCCTCGATGGCCCAACTCACGGGCGTTCTCCGTACGCCGGGCGTCAGAAGTTTTTTCCCAGCGCCTCGCGCAGCGTGGCCACGTCGAGCATCGCCTCGGCGAGGAGCTTCGTGAGCTTGCGGTTTTCCTCGTCGAGCGCCTTCGGCCGGCGCGCATCCGAGACCTCCATGCCGCCGGAGCGCGAACGCCATGTGTCGAACGTCGCGTCGCTGATGCCGTGGCGGCGGCAGATCTCAGCAATCGGCAGACCGGCCCGCTGCTTCTTCAGGATGCCGACGATGGGCTCCTCGCTGAACCGGCTCTTCTTCATCGTCCGTCTCCTGCGCGACGGACCCTCGCTTCGGAATGCGGGGAGACCAGGGGGCAAGGTCAGTCTCGACCATCCGCGACTTCGTCGGACCTGCCCACGCCGTCTGAGCGGACAGCCTGTCCCTCAGACTGCCCCCGGGGGTAGCGGCATCCGCACGGAGACCCGAAGCCCGTCCGAGGCGAAGTCGACCTCGACCTCGGCGCCGGTCTGCGCAGCCAGGACCTTGTTCAGCAGGCGGTGGCCGAAGCCCTCGCGCGTCGGATGGCCGACGGGCGGCCCGTCGTGCTCGTGCCAGTCCCAGCGCAAGCCGGGCTTGGCGGGTCCGCCCTCGAGCCGCCACGTCACGTGGAGCCGACCGTCCGGATCGGCCAGCGCCCCGTGTCGCAGGGCGTTGGTGGTCAGTTCGTGCAGCGCCATGCCGACCGGCACCGCGAGTTCGGAGGGCAGCACGACCCGAGGGCCTTCGAACACGAGCCGCCCCCGCGTATCGTAGGGGTCGAGTTCCGCCCGCAGCAAACCGTCGAAGGAGGCGGCTTGGGCGAGGTCCTCGGTGATAAGCGCGTGCGTCCGGGCGAGGGACGCGATCCGGCCGGAGAAGGCGCGGGTGAACTCGGTGAGGGAAAGCCCGGAGCGGGCGGTGGCGTTGAACACCGCCTGGACCGTCGCGAGGGTGTTCTTCACCCGGTGGTGGAGTTCGCGCACCATCATGACCTGCCGGTCCTCGTAGGCGCGGCGTTCGGTGACGTCACGCTGGGCCGAGACCCAATGCGAGATGCGGCCGTCTTCCTCCCGCACCGGCGTGATCAGCCACTCGACCACGTAGGCGGAGCCGTCCTTACGGTAGTTAAGCGCCTCGCCCTGGAACCGCTCGCCGGCTTCGAGGGCAGCGCGCATGCGGTCGAGCACGGCGCGGTCGGTGCGGGGGCCCTGCAGGAGGCGCGGCGTCCGGCCGACGACCTCGTGCGCCTCGTACCCAGTCATGCGGGTGAAGGCCGGGTTGGCGTATTCGATGCGCGGCCCTGACCCCGAGAGGTCGGGCGAGGTGATCAGGATCGCCTCGCCCGTCGCCTCGACCGCCGCGCGCAGCAGCCGGAGGTCCGCCATCGCAAGTTCAGCCACATCACGCCCGGTCACCGCTCACTCCAGCTCCAGCCGCCGTCTCCGGCGCACCACAGCCTGGCGCATTCGAGCCCAGGCACGTGAAGCCTAACCTGCGGCCGGGTCGCAAGTTGCCGGCGCCATGCGCCGAGGAACGCGCTGCATCGTCCCAGGCAGGCGCGTCAGGATCACCCATGACGACGTTCGGAGATAGCCAAGACCGCACATCTGAGGCTCGGTCGCGCGTTGCTTCAAGTCGATCCCGAGCGATGCTTTGGCTCCAGCAGAGCATGAGATAAGCCCTGAGAGCAATCTACTTTGAAAGTCGGGTTTCAAGATGTGAAGGTCCCGATCTTGATACTTGCCAGCCGTGCCGTCGCTCGTGTGCCCGAACCTGCTGATGTCATGACCGCTGCTTCAAGGCCCGCTTCCGCCGTCCGATCGGACATCGGAATGGCACGGCGGAAGGTCCGCAAGGAGCGGACTTCGCTGAAAAACTCGGGATCGGCCCAAAGCAGCACCGCAAGCCGCGCCTACGCGAGAAGATTCCACTTTCGATTCGCCCAGGATGCGCGGCTATCGTGGCAACGCATCATCGGCGAGAGACAAACATTCTCCGGAGACCTGCGCCAGGCGACGCTTGGCGCACGACCTCAGAGTTTCTCGACACAATCGGTGGGATGCGGACCCTGGCCCTTGTCCCTGGATCGGACGCTCCGGCCCCGATCCAAGGCTGTCGCCGATGCCCGTATCGGAGCTCCTCGAAAGCGGCCGTCCGTCAACGGGCTCCGTATAGGTCAGTGCGAACGTCTGTTTCAGATCGTGGCTTGATCAGGCGCTTCGACGCGCCTCTCGAACGCCAGCACAGCCGACTCGAATCTGGTGGGGCGGCGGTGCAAAGCCGAGGCTTTGACGAGAGCCCCGAGATAATTTCCATTCAATGTCACAACCGGCCTTCGCGCGTCGTCACTCTCGTGGACCAATCACGTGGGGAGCGTGCGATGAGCAAAGCTATGCCGGTGCTGGCCGGCCTTCTCGGCGCAGGACTAGTCGGCAACGGCATCTTAATGCTCGCCTCACCCGAGGCATGGTACTTCGCGGTGCCGGGCGTGACGACGACAGGCCCATTCAATCAGCACTTCCTACGCGATATCGGCCTGATCTTCTTGCTGATCGGGGCGGGATTTCTCTTCGGTGCGGTAAGGCCCGGATCGCGGGTACTCCTTTGGAGTATGGGTGCAATCTGGCTTTCAGGGCATGCGCTGTTTCACGTCTGGGAGGTCGCAGTGGGCATTTGCGGGCCTGAGGTTCTGCCCCGCGACTTCCCCGCGGTGACACTTCCTGCATTGATTGCGGTTGCCCTCAGCATCTGGTCGTTTCGCCATGCCGACCATTGATGATCCAACCCTCGTCTTCGAACAGGAGCGGGCGCGGCTCGTCCGGCTCGCCTACCGCATGCTCGGTTCTCTCGGCGAGGCCGAGGATGTCGTACAGGACGCATGGCTCCGCTGGCGGCAGGTCGACCATGCCGGTGTGGCGTCGGCCGGTGCCTTTTTATCGCGCACGGTCACGCGCCTTTGCCTGGACGTCATGAAGTCCGCCCGAGCGCGGCGAGAGACATACTTTGGAACGTGGTTGCCCGAACCCGTTGCCATGGCTTCGGACGAAGCCCCTGGGGATGACCTGACGCTCACATTGATGCTCGCCTTGGAGCGGCTCTCGCCCCTCGAGCGGGCTGCGTTCCTCCTGCACGACGTCTTCGCGATCCCGCTCGCGGAGATCGCGGCGACACTTCAGCGTGAGCCTCCGGCCGTGCGTCAACTCGCTGCCAGAGCCAGGAAACACGTGCAGTCCGAACGCCCGCGGTTCCCCGTCGAGAAGGAAGAGGGGGCCCGCATCGCGAAAGCCTTTTTCGAGGCATCGGCGACAGGCGACGTCGCGGCGCTCCGCAGCATGCTCGCCGATGCCGTCATCGTGCACTCCGATGGGGGCGGGAAGGTACACGCATTCCCACGGCCCATCGTCGGGATCGACAAGGTCACGCGCATGTTCGAGGGAGCTGCGCGGAAGTCGTGGATCCAGCATGCCCGGAAGCTGCAGGACCTCTGGATCGATGGCCTGCCGGGCTATTTCAGCCTGGAGCCGGGTGGAACACTCCAGACCGTCGCCCTGGATATCCAGGGCGGCCTGATCGTCGCCATCTACTTCACTCGCAACCCGGACAAGCTCGAACGTATGACAAGGTTGTTCGGAGGGGCGGCGGGAGCGCCGACGCCTCACTGAGCCTCAACGCCGGGCGCTTGCGAGTTCCCTGCGGCAGACCATCGAGAACGCGCAAAGCGGGTCGAGGCCGCTGGCGTGGTGGATGTCCGCGAAGGCGGAGAGATCCTTATTCGGGGCGAAGTAAGTCTCGCCGATCCGCTGCATGACACGCTCCGCCTCTTCGAGCGTCTCCGGCTCTCCGAAGAGCCGGATCTTGTTGACGATGGCATAGAGGTTTACCAGCTTGGCCGGATCGTCGAGATCATGCTGGAAGGCGTCGCCGAACAAGGTCGACGCCTCCCGAATGAACTCGCCGTAGAGAGCTTCCCGTCGCGCGCGATCCTGCACCAGCAGCGTTGCGCGCTCCTGGCTGTGTTGCGTCAGCCATGTGGTCGCGAAGGAGGCCATCGCGCCGATGGCGGAACCCGCAAGCGCGGAAAGCGCCGAGACGTAGGCCGCATCCATCGGCGGTATTCCTCAAACCGCGCGCTTCGGCTGCGCTGCCAGCCAGTCGCTGTAGCGCCGCTCCGACAGCCACGCGTCACCGGCGGGTGTCAGCCAGCGATCTTCGAGGAGCACCCCGAAATACGGTGCGGTGTCGTCCGTGACGACTTCACGCGCCTCGCCGATGCCGTCGAAGTGGCGCCTCACCAGCTCGACCATCGGCAGGCGCTCAGGGCCAGCGATCTCGATCATGCCGTTCTGGGGTGGCGCGAGCGCGGCCTCGGCGACCTTCGCGGCCACGTCGGCCGATGCGATCGGCTGAATCGACGCGGAGGTCACCCGCGCAACGCCGTCGAAGATTGCCGCTCCCGCGATCGTGCCGACGAACTCGAAGAACTGCGTGGCGCGGACCACCGTCCAGGGCACGCCCGCCGAGGCGATCAACTCCTCTTGGGCAAGCTTGGCGCGGAAGTAGCCACTGTCGAGCAGGAGTTCGGTCCCGACCACCGAGAGCGCCACGTGATGCGTTACGCCCGCGGCCTTCTCAGCCGCCGCGAGGTTCTGTCCGGCGCGGACGAAGAAGTCCATCGCCGCGTCGTCGGCAAAGGAGGGCGAGTTGGCGACATCGACGACGACGCCGGCGCCCTGCAACGCATCCGCGAGCCCCTCGCCCGTGACAGCGTTCACCCCCGTCTTGGGCGAGGCCGCGAGCACCTCGTGGCCGGCGCTCTCCAAGTTGGCGACGACCTGTGAGCCGATCAGCCCAGTGCCGCCGATGACGACGATTCTCATGTGACGCTCCATCTCGACTCCAGTCCCATCGGGACGGTCGCAGTCATGACGAGGAGCGCCCCTTGCAGTGTGACATCGGCGCGGACGATTGATGCGCCCGACCTGGGCCTGGCGAGGACTTGTCCTTGTGAGATGCCCGGGACGGGACGGCCCTGGACAAGTTCCGATTCACAATGGCCGGGACGGCGCGCGTTCCCAGGGAAGCGCATCCTCGGGACAGATCCCGAGGATGAACGACTGTCGATGCGTCACCCGTGCACGCTCCCGGTCGCAACGGACGATCGGATCGGGACGGGTTCCTGCACTCAGTAGTCCCAGAACACGGGAACCCACCGAAAGGCGTCGCCATCGACCGCGACCCGGCCGACGGACGGGAACGGCAGGTGGGTGGCGATCAATTGCTCGCCGGTCGCCGCCAGTTCCCGCAGGAGCCGGATGCGAACGCGCGCCGCCTCCTCGGGATCGTGTTCGAAGCCGTTGTGCCAGTCGGGGTGCTCGAACCCGACCGCGAACACGGCGTCGCCGGCGAATGTCAGCCGGTCACCGCCGGATGCCAGACGCACCACGCTGTGCCCGGGAGTGTGGCCGCCGGTGCGATGGACGATCACCCCAGGCGCGACCTCGTGCTGCTCGTCGAACAACCGCAACTGGCTGCGGTACTCTTTCGCGAACCGCTTGGCGGCCGCCCGCAGCGCGTCAGGGAATCCCTGTGGCATGTTGACGTGAGTGAAGTCGGGCGCTTCCCAGAATTCGACCTCGGCAGCCGCCACGTGGATCCGCAGGTCCGGACGCAGCCGCTCCTTCACTCCGTCGACGAGGAGGCCGCCGACATGGTCCATGTGCATGTGGGTCAGCACCACGTCGGTCACGGACGCGAGATCGATGCCGGCGGCCTTCAAACGCCTGACCAGTTGCCCGGCCCGCGGCAGGTTCAGGTTCGGGTCCAGCCCCAACCCGGCGTCGATGAGGATGGTCTGGCCGCCGCTGCGGACCACAACCACGTTCAGCGACCAGTCGAACGCGTCCGGCGGCAGGAACATGTCGTTCAACCAGGCCGCCCTCACGGCCGGTTCGACGTTGTGCCCCAACATCTTGGTCGGGAGCGGCAGGACGCCATCGCTGACGACCAGCACGTCGATCTCGCCGATCCGGACCACGTAGCGCGAGGGCACCAACTCCTCACCCTCCGCACGCGGAGGGGCAGCATATCCCAGATCGGTTCGTCCGGCATGGGCAGGTACTACAGTCGTCATGATCATCCCTCTCTTGGGACGCGCGTGCATCTGGCTCGTCAGGATCGCGGAACGCGCGCCGTGCGACAGGGACGAGACTGGGGCGGCCGATGTGACATGAGCGATGAGAAACCGATTTGATCGCCCGCGGATGATCGGCTTTCCCGATGAGTTGTCGGAGCGGAAGGTCTATTTCCCACCGCTTTCCGTCGTCCGAAGCTGTTTCACCAGGAGCCTGAGAGCGACCATTCGTAGAGCCCGCAGAGGGTCGAGAGCGTATAGGAACGCGGGCTCACCGGGCGTGCGCAACCAGCAACTCACTGACCCGCGTCGTCGACCTCAACTCAACCCCAGTCTACGTCCGCTCCCAATGCCGGCGTACCGACGCGTCGAGCAAATACGATTACCGGACGAACGCACAAGCTTGACGGCATAAGCCAAATTTTTGCAGTCGCGAACGATGACTGTGAACATTTCGCGACCGCGAAATTAAAGTTTGATCTATGCAAAGATATACTGTATGGTAAATCACATTCTGACACAAAATGCTACACTTATCTTCTTGATTCAGAAAATTCGAGGTGCGAATTCATTATCTGCCGGGCCGATGTTGCCCGTCGTCAAGAAGATGGAGATTTGACCATGCATCTGCGCGAGCTTGATCAGCATGAAATCGATGCCGTCTCGGGAGGCAAGAAATCCGGTGGCGGTGGCGGCGGCGGTGGAGGCGGGACTGGTGGAAATGGCGGCAACGCCAATGGTGGCCGCCACCGCGGCCACCATTGGCGTT
>NZ_BPRD01000393.1 GCF_022179745.1 Methylorubrum podarium | reverse complement strand
GGCGACGTTGCAATACATGTCCGCCGCGAGGTTCCCGCTCGCGTAGATGTGGTTCATGTCGAAGGGGACGCCGTCGGCATTGCCCGGAAACGCGGCCATGCCCGAGGAGAGCAGGTGCTTGTGCAGCATCCCCTCGGCGATGTGGCGCGGGTTCTCGCCGCTCATCACCGCCCCGACGATGGCGTCGGCGGCGCCCGCCTCCTGCACCGTGGTGGGGGCGTTCTCCAAGTTCATCGCGACGGCCGTCGCGAGCATCTCGATATGGCCGAGCTCCTCCGTCGCCGTGTGAAGAAGCATGTCGCGATACTTGGTGTTGGGCGCGCGATTGCCCCAGGCCTGGAAGAAGTACTGCATACACACGCGGATCTCGCCCTCGATGCCGCCGATCGCCTGCTGCAGCATGCGGGCATAGACCGGATCCGGGCTGTCGACCCGCACCGGATATTGGAGTTGCTTTTCGAAATAGTACATCGGCTCAAATCCTCGAATGCGCGAAGCACAGCCCACACGGCAGGGCACGGCCAGGTGTTTCGACCCGGCTGTGCAACGGCTTCTGTGTTCGGGAAATCGCCGGAGTTGCGCTTTGTTCAGAGATAAATCAGAGCGAAATCGACGCGATCATATGTTGTGCTGATATAGCACAGTGCATAATATCGTTTGTATCGAACTATAGCCTTGAGCGTGACGACCCGACATTCCGCGGCGTCGGCGTGCGCGGGAGGCTCAGGCGGCGTTCCGCCCGAGGCTCGTCACGAGTTCGCGGATCGCGGCCGAGGGAACGGGGCGGCTGAACAGGTAGCCCTGCCCTTCCTCGCATCCCTCGAGACGGAGCTGGTCGAGTTGAGCCTCGGTCTCGATGCCCTCGGCCGTGGTGGTGATGCCCAGGCTGCGGCCGAGACCGATCACCGACCGCACGATCAGCCGCGCGTTCCCGGTCGCGTCGAGGTTGCGCACGAAGGACTGGTCGATCTTGATCTTGTCGAACGGGAAGCTCTGCAGGTAGCTCAGGGACGAGAAGCCGGTGCCGAAATCGTCCATCGCCACCCGCACGCCCAGCCGCTTCAGGGTGTGGAGGGTGGCCAGCGTGGTGACGCTGTCATTCAGCAGCACCGATTCGGTGATCTCCAGCTCCAGGCGATGCGCCGGCAGCCCGCTGGCGGAGAGCGCTTCCATCACCGCCCGGACGACCGCCGCGTTCTTGAACTGCACGGCGGAGACGTTGACGGCGACGCCGATGCCGCCGGGCCAGGCCGCCGCCTCGCTGCAGGCCTTGCGCAGCACCCACTCGCCGATCCGGCAGATGGCCCCGGTCTCCTCCGCCAGCGGGATGAAGTCGGCGGGAGAGATGTAACCCCGCTCGGGATGGCGCCAGCGCAGCAGCGCTTCGCAGCTGGCGATCCGCTGCTGGTCGAGCTTGACGATCGGCTGGAAGACCAGCTCGAACTCGCCGTTGTCGACGGCCTTGCCGAGATCGTTCTCCAGGGCCCGGCGCTTGCGCAGTTCGAGGTCCATCTCCTCGTCGAAGAAGGACCAGCATGCCCGCCCGGTCGCCTTGGCGCGATAGAGGGCGAGGTCGGCGCTCTTGAGGAGCTTTTCCGGGCTCGTTCCGTGTTCCGGCGCGAGCGAGATGCCGATGCTGACGCCCACCGTCACGGTGTGGCCTTCGAGGAGGAACGGCTGCTGGAACGCGGCGATCAGGCGCTTGGCGAGCGCGGCCGCGTCGCTCCGCACATGGGTGCCGATCTGGACGATGGCGAACTCGTCGCCGCCGAGGCGCGCGACGAGATCGGTCTCGCGCAGGCAGCCCTGGAGCCGCTCGGCGACGCTGCGCAGCAGGCCGTCGCCGATCGGATGACCGAGCGTGTCGTTGACCTCCTTGAAGCGGTCGAGGTCGAGGCAGAGCGTCGCGAAGCCCGCGCCGACGCCCTCGGTGAGACGGGCGGCCGCCTCTTCCAGGCGTTCCCCGAACACCATGCGGTTGGCAAGCCCCGTCAGCGCGTCCCGGCGCGCCATGGTGATGATCCGCTCCTCCGCCTCGTAGCGCTGGGTCACGTCCTCGTAGGTGGCGATCCAGCCGCCCTCCGCGGTCGGCTGCTGCTTCAGCGAGACGATGCAATCGCTGCGGATCGGGCAGCAGAGCGACCCGCTCGCCCCGCGCTGGAGAAGGGCCAGCTGCTGCATCAGCAGGTCGACGGCCCGATCGTCGTCGGCCGACAGTTCGACGAGGCGAGCGACCTCGCGGATGCTCATGCCCGGCCGCAGCGTGCCGGCGTCGACGCCGAACATGTCGCAGAAGCGGCGATTGAAGACGAGCAGGCTCCCCTCGGCGTCGAAGAGGCAGAGCCCCTGGAGCATGTTGCTGAGGGCGGCATCGAGCTGGGAATGGCTGCGCTTGAGCTGATCCTCCTGCTCCTTGAGCAGGGACATGTCGCTGCAGACCGCGACGAAGCCGCCGTCCCGCGTCGGGCTGCGGCTGATGCGCAGCCAGCGTCCATCGGCGGAGCGCGTCTCGGCGGTCAGGCTGCCGGTGCCGGGCATCGCGAGCAGGGTATCGGCGACCGGCGAGCCGCTCGCGTCGGTGAGAGAGCGCTGCCCCATCTCGGTCGGATCGAGCCCGAGCAGCGCCGCCGCCCGGTCGTTGGCGAGGACGATGCGGCCCTTCGCATCGACCACGACGATGCCTTCGATCGATCCCTGCACCGCGTCGGCCAGCAAGCTCTGGGCGGACCGGCGCTGCGCCACCTCCGCCTGCATCATCGCCGCGATGTTGTCGCGCATCACCGCCATCGCGCGCAGCAGCGCGCCGAACTCGTCGGCCCCGCCTTCGGGCACCGTCACCGTGAGTTCACCCGCGGCGATGCGGCTCGCGACCGTCGAGGCGTCCGCGACGGGGCGCACGATCTGCCGCAGCAGGAGCAGGGCGACGATGCCCGAGAGGACGATCGCGAGCGACGTCACGAACACGCTGAGCCGCACGTCGCGATCGACGGTCGCCCGCGCGGTCTGCCGGTAGGAGAAGCCGTCCCCGGCGGTGAAGTTGATCAGCAGGTCGATATGCTGCTCGGCCGCCGCCGCGTGGGCGTCGAGGGCCTGCCAGACATCCGCCGTCTGCTGATCGGGGCCGAATTCCCGCCGGGCGGCGAGCCACTGCACGACGGCATCCTTGGCGGCGGCGGCCTCGCGCGTGGCACGCTCCGACTGCGCGCGGTCCGCCGCGATTTCGAGATCCTCCTCGAAGGACTGCGTCAGGGCCTCGATCCGCGTCTCGAGGGTGCGACGCTCCTCGGCGTCGCCTGCGAGGCGGGCCCGGGCGACCGTCGCCTGAAGCGCCGCGAGATCGGTCGCGGCGGCACGGGCATAATTGATCGACATCAGCGACTGGTCGTAGGTTTTGTCGACCAGCGCTCCGGTCGTCATGATGCCGAAGGCGGCATAGCTGCCGAGCATCGCCGTGATCGCGCTGAGCATCAGAAACGCGAGGAAGATCCGGCCGCGAATGGTCCGGGCGCTGCGCAGCACCGCATCCAGGGCCATACGCCACCGCGAAGAGCCTGTTTGTCGGCGTGAAGGGTTCATCGGGCAAACGCTCGCATCTCGCGGGCAGCATGTCCGACAATCCTTAAAGTAATCTACAGCCTGCGCGATTTCGTCACCGTACCCTCGGGATTCCGCGATGATGTTAAGGCGAACGCAACTTTGCGAACGCTCAATCAACATTCACGAGCGCGCGGGGGCGCCCTCGAATAAGAGGGGAGAGACGCATGAGTGACGCCGGTCGGGTGAGGTGCGCGATCGCCCCGCGGCGCTCGGGCTCCGCGCTGTTGCTCGCATCCGTCGTCGCGTCCGGCACGGCATTCGCCCTGGCCAGCGATGCCGCCTCGTATCGGGTGACGCAGAAGGGCCGGGCCTTCGCCCCGGGTGCGGTGTCGCTGCGTGCCGGCGAAGCCATCGCCATCATCAACGACGACGGTGAACTCGTTCACCACGCCTATCTCGATGCGCCGGACTTCAGCTTCGACACGGGCGAGCAGGTTCCGGGAAGCAAGACCGTCGTCCACTTCCCGAAGGCGGGTCACTTCACGGTTCTCTGCGGTATCCACCCGAAGATGAAGCTTGCGGTTTCCGTCAAATGAGAACCGTCATGTCGCAATACTCTCGATCAACATGAGAGTGATCGTCATGCTATTGGCTGGCGATTGACTTTGATAGCGGATCGGTCCCGATCGGTCACGGCGATGTGATCAACTTATGTTAATCGAAATTTAATCCAGACACACCAACCTCGATGGGATCGAGGTTGGAATGGCTTGGAAATTCGTGGGGGGCGCGGCAGCCCTCCTGACCATCCTGTTGGGAGGCTTGGCGGTCGCGACGAACGGCGAGCCCGACCGCTCGGCCGCACTCGCCGAGTATCGGCGACCGACCGCGATTCCGTTTCCCGAAGACAACGCCTACCGGGCCGCCAAGGCCGAACTCGGCCGCGCCCTGTTCTTCGAGCCGGTCCTCTCCCGTGACGGCGACCGCACCTGCGCCACCTGCCACATCCCCGGACTGGACTGGACCGACTCGAACCCGCGCGCACCGCGCAACGACGGCGGGTTCATGGATTTCCGCACGCCGACACTGCTCAACGTCGCCTGGATCGACACGATCTACGGCTGGGACGGCAAGTTCAACGGCCTCGAAGCCGTCGCCCGCACACCCCTCACGGCGCCGGGCAACATGAACATGCCGCCCGAGGAGATGGTCCGGCGCCTTTCCGCCGATCCGAAATACGTCGCGGCCTTCAAGAACGCGTTTCCGGAGCCCGCGCCGGACGGCAATCCGGTGACGGAGACGCGGATCGAGCAGGCGCTCGCGACCTTCCAGCGCCTGATCGTGTCCGGTCGAGCGCCCTTCGACCACTGGGTCGAAGGCGACGCGCGCGCGGTCGGTGCCGCCGCCAAGCGCGGCTTCGACCTGTTCAACGGGAAGGCCAATTGTGCCGCCTGCCATTCGGGCTGGAACTTCACCGACGGTTCCTTCCACGACGTCGGCGTCGGCAAGGACGGCGCGATCGGTCGGGGGCGGTTCTTCCCGACATCGACGGCCCTCCGCTACGCCTTCAAGACGCCGACCCTGCGCAACGTCGCGCGGCGCCCCCCCTACATGCATGACGGCTCGCTCGCGACGCTGTCCGACGTGATTGATCTCTACGACCGCGGCGGGATCGACCGGCCGAGCCGCTCCCGCGACATCCGCCCGCTCCGTCTCACGGCGCAGGAGAAGGCGGACCTCATCGCCTTCATGGAAACCCTCAACGACGACGGCGCCGACGGGCCGGCCTACCAGCCGATCGGAACCGAGCCGCCGCGGCCGTGAGCGTCGCCGCGATTCATTTGAATTTCTTGGGCCTGAGACCGAGAAGAGCGAGGAGCTAACGCCGCTCCGTCAACGACGGAGCGGTGGAGCGAGCCTTTTCGATCGTCGGTTGAGGCAGACGGTGCAGCCGCGATCGATCAACGGTTTCTGGTTGATCACCCCGGACATTGCCCACTCCCGTCATCGCGAGGCGAAGCCGAAGCGAT
>NZ_BPRD01000392.1 GCF_022179745.1 Methylorubrum podarium | reverse complement strand
CAGCACCGCGAGCGGCGCGAGGCGCAGATAGGTCACGATCCCGGCCCCCTCGTCGTGCCCGAGCGCGGGCGAGAGGTTGCGGGCGAGCACGAGGGGGGTGAGGCCGAGGAAGAACAGGGCCGAGCCGGCGAGGTACGGCGCGAAGCCCTCCGTCCCGAGCAGCGTCAGCAGGGTCGGCCCGATGGCGAAGCCGATCGCCAGCACCGTCGCGTAGATGCCCATCACCAGCCCGCGCCGCTCGGGCGGGGCCGCGTCGTTGATCCAGTACTCGGAGAGCACGAACAGCACGCCCATCGTCGTCGAGAAGACGAAGCGCAGGGGGAACCACAGGACGAGGTTCGGAAGCAGCTTGAAGGCAGCGAGGCACAGGCCGCCGAGCACGATCGCCAGGATCAGCAGGCGCACCACGCCGACCCTTGCCGCGAGCCGCGGCACGAAAGGCACCGTGACGATCGCCGCGAACCCGGCGATCGCCGTGTTGAGGCCGATGACGACGCTCGAGGCGCCCATCCGCTCCATTTCCAGCGACAGGAGCGGGATCGACAGGCCGAGCCCCGTGCCCACCACCGCCACGCAGGCGATCGCGGCGGTCATCGCGCCGAGACGGTCGCGATCGGAGACGGGGGCGGTGACGGCGGACATGACCTTGCGACGGGGCGTCAGGGGTGGGAGGGGCCTGCCTGACCCGGCTTCACCCCGCTCCGCAACCCGCCGCGATCAGGCGGCGTGCCGATCCGCACCCGCGCCGAAATGGCCGATATAGCGCGCCGAGATCGCCGAGACCGGCAGCACCACGAGCACGTCGGTGGTGCCGAACTGGCGGTCCACCACCGCGCCGTCGCCGAAGGTCGCCCCGACCCGGAGATAGCCCTTCACCAGCGGCGGCAGCGCCATCAGCGCGGCCTTCGGATCGACCGATTCCTTCGACAGCCGATCCATGGCGACGAAGCGCTCCGGCAGGGCGCGGGCCCGCCACGCCTCGGGGGCGCGGGCGTGGTGGTGGAGGAAGCTCAAGGGCAGCGCCAGACGGTCCGGATCGGTCCCCTCCAGGCTGGCGCAGCCGAGCATCGCGTCGATGCGGTGGTGCAGCACGTAGGTCCAGATGCCGTGCCACAGCAGTTCGACGGTGCGCTTGGTGCGGTAGGGCTTCAGCACGCAGGAGCGGCCGAGTTCGAGGAAGCGCTTTCCCGGATGGCGCTCGAGAAGGGGCGCGAGGTCGTACTCGCCCGAGGAGTAGAAGCCGAAATGCGCCTCCGCCCGGTCCTGGCGCAGGAGCCGGTAGGTGCCGACCACCTTCGGGCGGGCCTTGCGGAACGGCTTCGCCTCGGTCGCGGCGTGGTCGATCACCAGGAGGTGGTCGCAGATCGCGTCGTAGGCATCGACGTCCCGGCGCTTGAGCGCGGCCATGCCGGTCGGCACCGCCGACATCTCCTCGTAGAACACGCGGAAGCGCAGGCGCTGCGCCCGCCGGATCTCGGACTTGGTGGTGGCGAGCCGCACTTCGAGCGCGCCGATGCGGCCGAGGCTGGGATCGAGTCCCGGCTCCAGCAGGAAGCGCTTGGCGCGGGCTTTCAGCAGGATCGGCGCCGCCCCCGGCAGGGCGAGGTCGCTGCCCTCGAAGGTCTGGCGGAAGCGGGCGAAGGGTGCCTGGACCTTGGTCTCCCAGCCGGCCTTCCACGCGGCCGTCGCCTCGCGCGGGGAAAAATTCGGCAGCATGGTCGACACGATCCCGTCGCGGCGGAGGCAGCGCGATGCGTCCTCTTGCGCGGCGACAACATCATGAAGGCCGCACGCTTTTATGACGGAGAACTTCGTGTTTTGACAGAGACTTGCGCGCAGCCGTCGTCGGGCCCCGCGCAAGGCTTTCGTGGTAGCCGGCGAACGAAACCGGCTAAGGATCACAAGGGCTTGGCGTCGATCCCTGACGGTTCAGACGAACTGGTTCAGCCCCGGGATCGAGCCGACGATCGGACCCATCACGTCCTCGCCCGCCTTCTCGCGGCCGTAGGCGAAGAGTTCCTGGCCGAGCGGCTGCATCTGATTCATCGGTACGCCGGCCGAGATCAGCTTCTGCCCGAGCGCCATCACGCCGCCGCCCATCATCCCGCCGAGCATGCCCATCAGGCCGCCGCCTTCCGACGCATTCGCCTCGGCGAGCGCCGCCTCGGACCCCGGCAGGGCGGCCATCAGCTGGCTCACCTCGGTCGCCGGCCCCTCCTTCTGCAGGAAGGCGAGGATGTGCCCGATCGCGGTCTTGGCGGTCGCGGCGTCGAGGCCCGTGCGGTTGGTCACGCGGGCAATCAGCTCTTCCATGAAACGCTTCCTCTCTGGCAGGTTTTTCGTCTGTCCGACGGGGCGGCGGCGAAATCAAGGGTTGCCCGCCGCGCGCGGGCTCTGGATCGGGCGGGTGCGGCGCCATACCCTGTCGCTCACGACGGTCACGGTTCGAGCGAGGGTGCGCGATGGCGGGCGAGGGGACGATTCTGGTCGGCCGGAGCACGGACCCGCAGCCGAAGCCCGAGGTGCTGACCCTACGGCTCGCCAACCGCCACGGCCTCGTGGCGGGCGCCACCGGCACCGGCAAGACCGTGACGCTGCAGGTGCTGGCGGAAGGTTTTTCCAACGCGGGCGTCCCGGTCTTCGCCGCCGACATCAAGGGCGACCTCTCGGGGCTCGCCGCCGCGGGCGAGGCCAAGCCGCATTTCGTCAAGCGGGCGGAAGAGCTCGGGATCGCCTACGAGCCCGACCGCTTCCCGACGGTGTTCTGGGACGTGTTCGGCGAGCAGGGCCACCCGATCCGCTGCACCGTCACCGAGATGGGCCCGCTCCTGCTCGCCCGCCTGCTCGAACTCAACGACACCCAGGAGGGCGTGCTCAACATCGCCTTCCGCGTCGCCGACGAGAACCAGTGGCCGCTGATCGACCTGAAGGACCTGCGCGCGCTCCTCACCTTCCTGTCGGAGAACGCCAAGGAGCTGTCGGCCAGCTACGGCAACGTCTCCGGCGCCTCGATCGGCGCGATCCAGCGGGCGCTCCTCGTGCTGGAGAACCAGGGCGCCGACCAATTCCTCGGCGAGCCGGCGCTCAACCTCGAAGACTTCATGCGCACCGACCGGGAGGGCAGGGGCTTCGTCAATATTCTGGCCGCCGACAAGCTGATGCAGCGGCCGCGCCTCTACGCCTCGTTCCTGCTGTGGATGCTCTCCGAGCTGTTCGAGCAGCTCCCCGAGGTCGGCGATCTCGACAAGCCCAAGCTCGTGTTCTTCTTCGACGAGGCGCATCTGCTGTTCAACGACGCCCCCAAGGCGCTCCTCGACGCGGTGGAGCAGGTGGTGCGCCTGATCCGCTCGAAGGGCGTCGGCGTCTACTTCGTGACGCAGAACCCCCTCGACGTGCCGGAGACGGTGCTCGGCCAGCTCGGTAACCGGGTGCAGCACGCGCTGCGCGCCTTCACCCCCCGCGACCGGCGCGCCGTGCGCGCCGCCGCCGAGACCTTCCGGCAGAATCCCGGCTTCGATGTCGGAAAGGCGATCACCGAACTCGCCGTCGGCGAGGCGCTGGTGAGCTTCCTGGAGGCCAAGGGCACGCCCTCCATGGTCGAGCGGGCGCTGATCGCCCCGCCCCAGGGCCGGGTCGGGCCGCTGACGTCGGCGGAGCGCGCCGCGATCATCGGGCAGAGCCCGATGCGCGGGAAATACGACGAGGCGGTCGACAACGAGAGCGCCTACGAGATGCTGGCCCAGCGCAAGGGGCTGGATTCCGCCCCGGCCGAGGCGGCGGCCCAGAGCGAGGGCGGGCTCTCCGGGATGCTCGGCGGGCTCCTCGGCGGCCTGTTCGGAAGCGGCGAGGAAGCGCCGAAGGGCAAAGGGGCAGGCAAGGGAACCGGCCGCACCCGGCGCCCGCCGCCCAGCCTCGCCGAGCAGGTCATCGGCAACGCCGCCCGCTCGATGGCGCGCAAGGTCGGCACCGAGGTGGGCAACGCGATCCTGCGGAATGTGCTGGGGGGACTGACGAAGCGGTAGGCGTCGGTTATGGCCCCTTCCAATCCATACGCGTGAAGCGTATATGTGGGGTCTCGACGACGTCTCGATCGAGATCTCCTTCGTCGATCGTGACGTCATGCTCGTCGCGATCGCGACCCCGGTCGGCACGTTCGAATTGATCGGAGAGGTCCGCATCCGCGCCGGGATTCTCGTCATCGCGAACGCGCATATCCAAGGTCTCGAACCGGGTGCCCTCGGCCGGCAAGGGCTCAACACGGTCGCCCGGAAGATGATGGTGGAAGCCGATGTCCAAGGGCTTGTCGTTGAAGGAGGCACTCGCACGACGGGGCGCACCCGCGGCCGCCGACAGCGCCCCTTCCGGTTCCCCCATCCGTCTTCGTCTCGCGATGACGGATGACATCTGCCGGCCCGTCGATCTGGTCCGCCTCCTGAGCGCGCACGGCTTGTCGCTGAAGCGGTCGCATTCCGTCCTGAACCGGATCGCGGAGGGTGAGGCTCTGGCCGTCTGCCTCTGGAGCGAGACGCCCGACGCGCTTGTCGCCCAGCTCCGCTTGCTCGGTGTCGACGCACGGCTGCTAAGCGTGCCCGACGTGGACACGAAGGCGATTCGCAGCCGCCTCAACCTGTCCCAGGCCGACTTCGCCGTCCGCTTCGGCTTCGAACTCGACACGGTTCAGAATTGGGACCAGGGGCGGCACGTCCCCGATCCGGCCACGCGGGTGCTGCTCGCGGTCATCGACCGCGATCCGGGCCTGGTCGATGCCGTGCTGGCCGCTCCCGGTCCGGCCGGCCGGCGCGACCGCGCGGATTGACAGACCAGCGATCCACCACTATCCGACCAATGCAACGCGCGGCTTCCTCGACGAAGTCCGCGCGTTTCGCGTTCGCGCGCTCACGGCCAAGCCCGGGTGACGCGGATGACCTGAACAAGAAGACGGCCCAGGCGCCTCGAGCGCCGGAGGCCGGCAGAGAACACGAGAGACAACGATGTTCGCAGTCATCAAGACCGGCGGCAAGCAGTACCGCGTTGCCGCCAACGACGTCATCACCGTGGCCACCCTCGAGGGCGAGGCCGGCGCCTCCGTCACCTTCGGCGACGTGCTGCTCTTCACGGATGGCGATGCCACCCAGATCGGCACCCCGCTCCTGTCGGGCGTCGGCGTCACCGGCGAGATCGTCCAGCACGGCCGCACCCGGAAGGTCATCGCCTTCAAGAAGCGCCGCCGCCAGAACTCGCGCCGCCGCCGCGGCCACCGCCAGGACTTCACGGTCGTGCGCATCACCGAGATCAGCGCCGGCGGCAAGACCTCGAAGGCCGAGCCGCGCAAGACCCGGAAGGCCGAGCCGGCCGCCGAGTCCGCCCCGGCCGCCGCCGAGTAATCGGCGCGCCTCCCGAACGCAGATCTAGAAATTCCGGAGCAATCCCATGGCACACAAAAAAGCAGGCGGCTCGTCCCGCAACGGCCGCGATTCCGCCGGCCGGCGCCTCGGCGTCAAGAAGTTCGGCTCGGAGGCCGTCATTCCGGGCAACATCATCGTGCGCCAGCGCGGCACGAAGTGGCATC
Source organism: Methylorubrum podarium (assembly GCF_022179745.1). Taxonomy (GTDB): domain Bacteria; phylum Pseudomonadota; class Alphaproteobacteria; order Rhizobiales; family Beijerinckiaceae; genus Methylobacterium; species Methylobacterium podarium. The sequence continues at coordinate 4,645 of NZ_BPRD01000392.1, read as the reverse complement.
CCGGCACCAATGTCGGCATGGGCAAGGACCACACCCTGTTCGCCCTGACCGAGGGCAAGGTGCAGTTCGAGACCCGGCGCGGCCGCGCGTTCGTCACCGTCGTACCGGTGGCCCAGGCCGCGGAGTAACGGCGGACGCTTGTCGCTGACGACGAAGCGAGCGTCCCGCCGGTGTCCCACACCGAACCGGCGGACGAGTCGCTTAGGCTTCAGGCGAAGCTTCGAGCGGATCGGAACACGGGGGAGGATGGGGCACCATCCTCCCCCTTCGTCGTCCCGGACGGCGCCGCACGGCGCTCTTCACTCACCGGCTCACGATGTTCCCCGATCTCACCCGCGACGACGTCTTCCGCATCGAGACGCGACGGCTCTGGCTGCGCTGGCCCATGGCCCGCGACGCCGAGGCCGTCTCTCGGCTCGCCGGCGATCCGGCCGTGGCCGAGAGGACCGCGCGGATCCCGACGCCGCTCCCGCTGCACGAGGCGGAGCGCTTCGTGATCCGGGCGCGCGCCGCGAACACCGCGGGCGACGGGCTGATCATGGCCCTGTGCCGGCGGGCCTCGCCCGCGAACCTGATCGGGATCGTCTCGGTCGAGACCAGGCCGGACGAGCCGGAGCCGCATCTCGGCTACTGGCTCGGGCGCCCGTTCTGGGGCGAGGGACTGATGACCGAGGCGGCCGAGGCGCTGGTGGATGCCACCTTCGCCTATGCCGGCGGGCGGGTGCTCGCCTCGGCGGCGATGATCGGCAACACCGGTTCGCGGCGCGTGCTGGAGAAGTGCGGGTTCCGCCTCACCGGGGAATCGGCGCCGGTCTTCCCGGCGCGCGGCGGGATCGTCCCGAGCCACACCTTCCGGCTCGACCGGGCGGCGTGGCTCGACCGGCACGGGACGGCGGCGGGGAGGCCCTCGCCGTGAGGACGCGAACGGTCGCCGGCATCGGAGCCGGCCTCACCGCGATCGCCCTCGGCAGCCTGATCTTCGCGATCACCCGCGAGGAGCCGCCGCCGCCGATCGAGCCCGTGGCGGCGCCCGCCCCGAAACCTCGGGGGGAGAGCCGGCTCTACTGCGAGTTCTACAATTTCGCCGGCCGCACGCCGAAGGTCGGCTTCTATTTCGCCTCTCCCGCGGGCGGCGGCACCGCCTACGGGCAGCTGTTCCAGCGCGAGGCGGACGGATCGCAGACCCTGTTCGACGAGCGCCCGAACTGGACCTACGATCGTTCGGGCGAAGCACCGACCCTGCGCTCGCCGGACGGGGCGATCCAGATCAACCTCTACGGCGACGGCGGCGCCAACGGCCGCCAGCCGGATGCCGGCGGGTGGTTCGAGGCGGGCCTGCGCAGCATCCAGTACCTCAACCTCGACGGCCAGTGCCGTCGCAGCGAAAGTTAGACGACAGTGCAGGCAACCCGGCCGATGGTCGGGCTGCCTGCGTCCGGCGGACGAAGCCAAGTCTAAGCAGGCTACGCAAGCTTGCCTTCGCCGCCGCGCATTCGCGCGGGCGAGGGGTGATGATCGGGATCATCGCCCCTCGATGACCAGCACCACCGGCGTCCCGAACCTGAGAGAAGCACCGTGAAATTCCTCGACGAAGCCAAGGTCTACGTCCGCTCCGGCGACGGCGGTCCCGGCTGCGTCTCGTTCCGGCGGGAAAAGTTCATCGAGTTCGGCGGCCCGAACGGCGGCGACGGCGGGCGGGGCGGCGACGTCTGGATCGAGTGCGTGCAGGGGCTCAACACCCTGATCGACTACCGCTACCGCCAGCACTTCAAGGCGCGGAAGGGCGAGCACGGCATGGGCTCGAACTGCCACGGCGCCAAGGGCGAGGACGCGGTGCTCCAGGTGCCGGCGGGCACGCAGGTTCTCGCCGAGGACGGCGAGACCCTGATCGCCGACATGACCGAGGTCGGCCAGCGGGTGCGGCTCGCCAAGGGCGGGAATGGCGGCTTCGGCAACGCCTACTTCACCACCTCCACCAACCGCGCCCCGCGCCACGCCAATCCCGGCCAGGAGGGCCAGGAGATGTGGCTGATCCTGCGCCTCAAGCTCATCGCCGATGCCGGCCTCGTCGGCCTGCCGAACGCGGGCAAGTCGACCTTCCTGGCGACCGTCACCGCCGCCAAGCCGAAGATCGCCGACTACCCCTTCACCACGCTGCATCCCGGCCTCGGCGTGGTGCGCTCGGATGCCCGCGAGTTCGTGCTCGCCGACATTCCCGGCCTGATCGAGGGCGCGCACGAGGGCGTGGGCCTCGGCGATCGCTTCCTCGCCCATGTCGAGCGCTGCCGGGTGCTGCTCCACCTCGTGGAGGGCACCAGCGAGCATGCCGGCAAGGCCTACAAGCTGGTGCGGCGCGAACTCGAAGCCTATGGCGGGGGGCTGGCCGACAAGCCGGAGATCGTGGCTTTGTCCAAGGCGGACGCGCTCGACGCCGAGACGCTCAAGCAGCAGGTCGCCCGGCTCAAGCGGGCGGCGGGCGGCAAGCCGCTCGTGCTCTCGGCGGCCTCGGGGCAGGGGGTGCAGGAGGCTCTGCGCGCGATCCAGGCCCAACTCGACGGACAGGACGCGACGGAGGAGGCGGACGGGCCCGCCGAGCCGTGGCATCCCTAGTGCATCGTCCCGAAAGGTGGTCGCCGGCTTTCGGAAAACGACGATGCAACATCAATGATCGAGCGCATCGGCACCCGTGTCCGGAGCGGCGCTACGCCTCAGCGCGCGCCCGGAGACGGGACTTGCCGCTTCGGCCTAACATCGGGCCATGCGCAGCGCTCTCGCTCTTCTCCTCGTCCTCGCCGCCTCCCCCGCCGTGGCGGAGCCGTCCTGCGCCGACCTGATCGAGCGGGTGCGGGCCGCGACCAAGGCCGAGGTCGCCGAGCGCGGCGCCGATTTCGCCCGGTTCGACGCCGGCCCGCGGACCGGGCTGACGCTCTCCTGCGCCGGAGACCAATCCTCCGTCGGCGCGCAGTACAAGGGCGAGACCGCGCCGGCGGACTACGAGACGCTGTTCGTGCAGGCGGGCCACGCCGTGACGGGGATCGCGCCGGATCGCCTGCGCGAGGCGGCGCGGCAGGCCCAGGACGGGGCGCAGGCCAAGCGCCACAGCACGGTCGACGTGGACGGCGCCCGCGTCACCTGCGCCTCCATGCGGAGGGAGCAGGGTGCGCTCACCCAATGCGCCCTGCTGCAGCGGCCGAGCACCTGATTCCTCCCGAGGGAAGTCGGGGCGCTGCCCCGTCGGCCCCGCCAAAGGGATGATCCCTTTGGGATCCCGGATTCAGGGTGCGCCCTGCACCAAGTCGTCCGCATCCAGCGTGCGGGCCACGGTGCGGGCGACGTTGACCAGCGCGGTCACCATCGGCGTGGCCGGGTCGCGGCGGGGGGCGACGAGGCCGATGGCGTGGCGCAGGTCCGGCTCGACGATCGGGATCGCCCGCAACCCCTCGGTCGGCCCCAGCGCGTCGGCGAGGATCGCCGGCATCACGCTCGCCCATTGCAGCGTGCGCACATGGGTCATCAGCACAACCATGGAGTTCGATTCCAGCGTCGGCGCCGGCTCGCCGCCGGCCGCGCGGAGCTGCTGGTCGATGATCCGCCGGTTCTGCATGTTCGGCGTCAGCAGGCAGAGCGGAATCCTCGCGAGCTCCGCCCAGGTGACGCTGGCCCGGTCGTCGTAGGGGCCGCCGGCTGCGGTGAGAAGCTGATAGTGCTCGGTGTAGAGCGGCACGGCGATGACGCGCCCGAGCGGCTCGTTGTCGAGATAGGTCAGCCCCGCATCGGCCTCGAGGTTGTCGATCAGCGAGAAGATCTCTTCCGAGGTCGTGGAGATGACGCTGAAGCGCACGTTCGGGTAGCGCGCTCGGTAGGGCGTGGTCAGCGCGGCCACCATGGGCAGCGCGGTCGGCACCGCGGCGATGCGCAGGTGGCCCGTCAGGCCGCGGCGCAGGGCCGCGACGTCGTCCTGCATGGCGCGGGCGTCGCCGACGATGCGCCGGCCCCAGGCGAGCACCCGGTCGCCCTCCGGCGTGAACCCCTGGAAGCGCGAGCCGCGCTGGACGAGGCGCACGCCGAAGCGGTCCTCCAGGCTCTTCACCCCCGCCGACAGGGTCTGCTGGGTGACGCCGCAGGCCTCGGCCGCGCGCCCGAAATGCTGCTCGCGGGCGAGCGCCAGCAGGAATTCCAGCTTGTCGATCACGGCCCCGGTCCCTGCGGCGCCGGTTCTCGGCCGGCTGAGGGTTGGTATGATGGCCGGCACGTCCTTGACAACGGCGACATGTGTTGTCAGCGATAACAACATGAGGGCCGTACTTCTCGAACGATCCCGGACAGTCCTCAGCGACGAAGCGTTTGTCGAGCTCAGCATCTGGCGCGTGCCGAGCCCGGTGCCGGGAAGCCGGCACCCGTACAAGTACCGCTTGGCCCTGATCGTCGGCGGAACCTGCGTCCTGCGCTACGACAACGAGCGCGGGAAGGGCGATCATCGCCACCGCGGCGAGCGGGAGGAGCCCTTCATGTTCACCACTCTGGGGGCGTTGCTGGACGCCTTCGAAGCGGATGTCGAGAGGATGCTGAGATGACAATGCTCTCGATCGGAATTGGCGGCATGGCCGATGCCAAGGCCCGCATCCTCGCCGCCGATGCCGGGCTG
>NZ_BPRD01000391.1 GCF_022179745.1 Methylorubrum podarium | reverse complement strand
GGCGTCGCGGTCTGGCCGAGACATGGCGACGGCGCCGACACCTTGTTCAAGAACGCCGACATCGCCCTCTATCGAGCCAAGGATTCCGGGCGCAACACCTTCCGCTTCTACGAGAGCGGCATGGATCTCGCGGTCGCGACCCGCAACCTGCTGGAGATCGATATGCGCGAGTCGATCCGCTCCGGCGGATTCGCGCTGCATTACCAGCCGATCTTCGGCCTCGCCGACGGTGCCCCGAATGGCTTCGAAGCGCTGCTGCGCTGGGAGCACCCGGTGCACGGCCCGGTCTCGCCGGGCGACTTCATTCCGCTCGCGGAGGAGACCGGCCTCATCACGCAGCTCGGCGCCTGGGCGCTGCACGAGGCCTGCCGCGAGGCGGCCACTTGGCCGGGGGATCTGCGGGTCGCCGTCAACGTGTCCGCGGTGCAGTTCCGCAAGACCGGGCTGGAGCAGAGCGTCCTGCGCGCCCTCGCCTTCTCGGGGCTGCCGGCCGGGCGGCTGGAACTGGAGATCACCGAGAGCGTGCTGATGCAGGATTCGGACGCCGTGATCGGCTGTCTCCACCGCCTGCGCACCATGGGCGTGCGGATCGCGCTCGACGATTTCGGCACCGGCTACTCGTCCCTGAGCTACCTGTGCCGGTTCCCCTTCGACAAGATCAAGATCGATCGCTCCTTCATCCGTGGCATCGACGAGCCGGAGGCGGCGGCGGTGGTTCGGGCCGTGGTGGGCCTCGGCGAGCGCCTCGGCATGGCCATCACCGCCGAGGGCGTCGAGACGCCGGAGCAGCTGGCGCGGGTACGGCGCAAGGGCTGTACCGAGGCCCAAGGCTTCCTGCTCGGCAGGCCGCTCCCCGCTCCGGAGGCCAAGGCTCTCGTCGCGGGACAGGCGGCCGCCTGAGCCGGCGCGGGAGGCCGGGCGGACGGCGCCCTCCATCGAGGTCAGTCTCCGGGCCGATCCTGATCTCGGAAAGGTTCGAGTGTCCGCGGGGAAGACTGAAATTTAACAGTAGACGTGTATGAGCTTGCCCGTCGCGTCCTTGACCAGGTTTGGGTGATGATGCCGGGGCAGATGCAGCAGCGGGCGGATGCAAGTCTCGACCCGGCCCGGAGCTCCGCCCAATCCGCCTGGGAGGCGCTCGCCCGACACGGGCTGACGCCATCCCCTCGAAACTACGAACTGCTGCACACCTTCTTCAGCGGCGCCAGCCCGCCGCTCACCGAACGCCTCGCCCCCTGCCTTCGCCCCGGCGGAACGCTGACGGAGGATCAGGCGAGCGCGCTCTACGACATCTGCATCGCCGGGACCGCGACGGAGGCTCGCATCCTCGACGGGGCCGGTCGGCTGGCGGGCGTGGCGGAAGCCCTGGCGGAGCGCGTCGCGGGCAGCCGGACCGCGCTCGCGGGATACGGGGACGCGCTGACCCACTGGTCCGGCCGCCTGATCGCGCGGCCGACGCCCGACGAGCTCATGACGGCGCTCGTCGCCCTGATCAGCGAGACCGAAGCGGCGCAGACCCGCAATCGGCTGCTCGAGGAGCAGCTCTCGGCCTCCGCCGGACACATTGCCGAGCTGCACCGGGATCTCGTCGAGACGCGGCGCGCGGCGGCGACCGACGCGCTGACGGGACTGGCCAATCGCAAGGCCTTCGACGGGTTTCTGCGCGACTCGATCGCCCGGACCCGGGCTGACGCCGGCAGCACCTTCTCCCTCATCCTGCTCGACATCGACCGCTTCAAGGATCTCAACGACCGGCACGGCCACCGCTTCGGCGATCAGGTGCTGCGGCTGGTCGGGCGGCTCCTGTGCGAGAAGACGACCGTGCGCGACCTTGCCGCGCGCTACGGCGGCGAGGAATTCGCCATCGTGCTCGGCGAGGCCGGCATCGGCGCCGGCGTCGCCCTCGCGCAGGAGATCTGCGGCCGGCTGCGCGTTCAGCGACTGGTCAAGCGCGGCTCCGGCGACGTCGTCGGACAGGTGACGATCTCGGCCGGCGTCGCACAGTACCGGCCGGGCGAGGCCGCCCACGACGTGGTCGAGCGGGCGGACCGCGCGCTCTACGAGGCCAAGCGGACCGGCCGCGACTGCGTCTGCCCCACGCCGCAGGCCGCGGTCGCCTGACCGCCCGCGCCGATCAGCGGAAGTCGGTCGGCGCGAGGCCGTAGCGGGCGATCTTGTCGTAGAGGGTTTTTCGCGGGATGCCGAGGGATTCCGCGGCCAGCCGCACGTCGCCGCCGGCCATGATCAGCTCCTCGCGGATCAGGCCGCGCTCGAACCGCTCGACCTGCTCCGACAGGTTGAGGGCCGCCGCCGGAGGCGCCTCCGGGGCGCTCTGACCGGAGAGGCCCAGGGCGCAGCGCTCGGCGAAATGGTCGAGTTCGCGCACGTTGCCCGGCCAGGCATGGCGCAGGAGATGGTCGCGCATCGCCGCCGTCACGGGGGGCGCCTCGCGCCCGAACCGGGCCGCGGCGCGGGCCAGGAAGTGCTGGAACAGCAGCAGGATGTCCTCGCGCCGCTCGCGCAAGGGGGGGATCGCGACGGTGACGACGTTGAGGCGGTGGTAGAGGTCGTCGCGGAACGTGCCGGCGGCGGCCTCCTGGCCGAGATCGACCTTGGTGGCCGAGACGACGCGCATGTCGACCGGCCGGCGCTCGTTGGTGCCCAGCGGCTCGACCACCCGCTCCTGCAGCACCCGCAGCAGCTTCACCTGCAGCGCCAGCGGCATGCTCTCGATCTCGTCGAGGAACAGCGTGCCCCCCTGCGCGTGCTCGATCCGCCCGACCCGGCGCTTCAGGGCACCGGTGAAGGCGCCGGCCTCGTGGCCGAACAATTCGCTCTCCACCACGCTGTCGGGCAGCGCGCCGCAATTCATCGCGACGAAGTTCTTCGATGCGCGCCGGCTCCAGCGGTGAAGGGCGTTCGCCACCACCTCCTTGCCCGACCCGGTCTCGCCGAGAACGAGCACGTCGACGTCGGCGCCGGCCACGTCCCGCACCAGGCGGCGCAGCGCGACGATCTCCGGCGAGACGCCGAGGAAGGCGGGATCCTCCTCGATCGCCGCGTCGAGCCGGGCGTTGAGGCGGCGGTTCTCCAGAACGAGGCGGCGATGGTCGAGGGCGCGCCGCACCGAGCCCATCAGCGCCTCCGCCGGATAGGGCTTGGCGAGGAAGTCGTAGGCGCCCGCGCGCATCGCCGCGACCGCCATCGAGATGTCGCCGTGGCCGGTGATGAGGATCACCGGCAGGTCGGCATCCACGGCGCGGATCCGCTCGAACAGGGCGCGCCCGTCGAGCCCCGGCAGGCGCACGTCGGTGACGACGACGCCCGGCGGCTCGGCCCGGATCGCCGCCAGGGCGGGCTCGGCCGCCTCGAAGGTCTCGACCCGGAAGCCGTCGAGTTCGAGGCTCTGCCGGTTGGCGCGCCGCACGTCCTCTTCGTCGTCGATGAAGACGACCCGCTCGGAGACGTCGTGGCAGCCGGGATCGGACGGGCTGTTCGGCTCGCTGCTCATGTGGACTCCAGGCTTGCGACCGGGCTCGCGACCGGCGCGTTCTCCGGTGCGACGGCCCGTGTCAGCTCCATCCGGAAGATCGTGCCGTCGGCGTCCGAGCGGAGGCCGAGCGTTCCGTCGCATTCCTCGACGATGCCGCGGCAGATCGCCAGACCGAGGCCGAGCCCTTCGGATTTCGTGGTGAAGAACGGATCGAACACCTGCGCCCGGACCGCCTCCGGAATGCCCGGTCCGTTATCGGCGACCTCGACGGCGACCCGCTCCTCCGTCGCCTCGATCCGCAGGGCGACCCACGGCTCGGGGCGTCCGGTCACCGCGTCGAGGGCGTTCTGCAGGAGGTTGACGACCACCTGTTCGAGGCGCGGCCCGTCGCCGAGCACGGCGAGGTCGGGGGCCACGGACGGCACCTTGACGGCGATGCCCGCCTGCGCCGCGCGCCAGGAGACCACTTCGAGGCTTCCGCGCACGATGTCGGCGAGTCGCACCGGTTCGCGCCGGCCCGAGGCGCGGCGCGCGAAGCCCTTGAGCTGGCGCGTCAGGGTGCCGATGCGCTCGGTCAGCCGGCCGATCGCGGAGACGTTCTCCGCCGCGTCCTCGACGCGCCCGCGGCGCACGAGGATCGCGGTGTTGTCGGCGTAGGAACGGATCGCGGCGAGCGGCTGGTTGATCTCGTGGGCCATGCTGGCGGCGAACTGCCCGAGTGCGGCGAGCCGCCCGGCCTGGGCCAGTTCGCGCCCCATCCGCTCGCGCTCGGCCTCGGCCCGGCGGCGCTCCTCGATCTCCGCGACCAGCTGCCGGTTGGCCTCGCTGAGCGCCTGTGTCCGCTCCGTCACCCGGGCTTCCAGCTCTTCGCGCCGGGTCGCGGCCTCGGCCAGGCGCGCTCGCATCCGCCGCCGCCGGCCCAGCAGCGTGGCGATCCCGGCCCAGGCGAGCCCGGTCGCCAGCAGCGCGATGACCCGGCCCTGCGCCCGCTCGCGCTGGACCGCGGCGGCGATGGGCGTGAGGGTGTGCAGGCGCCACTCGGTGCCGGGGATCGGGGCGTCGAGCATCAGCGCCGGCCAAGCGGGTCTGGCACCGCCGCCGACCCGCACGAGGTCGGCGGCATCCGATGCGGCGTAGACCGGCAGGGGCTGCAGCGGCGCCTCGCCGAAGTCGAGCGCCTCGCGGATTCGCTTGCGCTCCGCCTCATCGACGGTGCGGGACGCCCTGAAGCGCCAGCTCGGCTCGCTCGCCACCAGCACGATGCCGCGGGGGTCGGTGACGAACACCCTCTCGTGGCTCGCGCGCCAGGCCGCCTCGATCGCGTCGAACTCGATCTTGACGACGACGACCCCGGCGGCCTCGGGCAGCCTGCGGGCAAGGTAGTAGCCGGGCCGGCCGCTGACCGTGCCGAGGGCGAATTGCGAGGCGGAGCCGGCCGCCATCGAGTCCCTGAAGTAGGGTCGAAACCTGTAATCGCGGCCGATGAAGCTCCTCTCCGCGCCCGCATTGCTCGCGGCGATCGTCACGCCGTCGCCGCGGATCACGTAGATCACCGCCGCGCCGGTCGCCCCGGCGATCTGCGCGAGGCGCCGGTTCACCCCCTCGACGAGGCCGGGTTCCGGCGTCGGCGCCACGACGCGGGCGATCTCGGGGTCCGCGGCGAGCGCGAGGGGCAGCGAACTCTGCGTCTGCATCTCGGCCCGGAACGCCGCGACCTGCAGCCCGAGCGACGTGGAGGCCGCGCGCCGCAGGTCGGCAAGGGCCCACCGTTCTGCCACCCGTCCGCCGAGCCAGCCCGCCAGCACCAGGACGGCCAGCCCCGCCAGCACGACGACGGCGCGGCGGTATTCCTTCGCGGTGGGCGAGGCGGGCGCGATCACGTCGGCCAGCCCTGTGCGGAATTCCGGAACGCCGGAGTGCCGCGCGTGCGGATCACCGCAACGGGCGATAAGAGGCGGTCCGTGAGCGGGGCGGAATTATCATTCATTTCAACGCTTTAACGAAAAGTTATCGGCATTTTCGAACTGGCATGCCGGTTGCCATTCCCCGCTCGAAACGCAGCCATGACCAAACTGCAGAGCTGTGTGCCGAAAGGCCAAAAGCAAGAGCGGACGGTGTCGGGAACCCCTTGAGGGCGCCCCCGGCGAACCGATCCGGCGAGACCGTCCACCGCTGCGACAGGGAGAAACGCCCATGGCCACCGTGCCGTCCCCGCTGACCGCGCCCCACGCGCCGTCCGCGCCCAAGCCCATCTACCGTACGCTCTACTTCCAGGTGCTGGTCGCCGTCGCCATCGGCATCACCCTCGGGCATTTCTACCCGAAGCTCGGCGCCGACATGAAGCCGCTCGGCGACGCCTTCATCAAGCTCGTCAAGATGATCATCGCGCCGGTGATCTTCCTCACCGTGGTCTCCGGCATCGCCGGCATGACCAACCTGGAGAAGGTCGGCCGCGTCGGCGGCAAGGCGCTCGCCTACTTCCTCACCTTCTCGACGCTGGCGCTGATCGTCGGCCTCATCGTCGCCAACGTGCTCCAGCCGGGCCACGGCCTGCACATCGACCCGAACTCGCTCGATCCGAAGGCGGTCGCGACCTATGCCGGCAAGGCGAAGGAGCAGAACATCGCCGACTTCCTGATGAACATCATCCCGACCACCGCGGTCGGTGCGTTCGCGGGCGGCGAGATTCTTCAGGTGCTGTTCTTCTCGGTGCTGTTCGGCTTCGGCCTCGCCTTCCTCGGCGACCGCGGCAAGCCGGTGCTCGACATTATCAAGGTGCTCTCGGAAGCCGTCTTCGGCGTCGTCAACATCATCATGAAGGTCGCCCCCATCGGCGCCTTCGGCGCGATGGCCTTCACCATCGGCAAGTACGGCATCTCCTCGCTCGCCAACCTCGCCTACCTCGTCGGCGCCTTCTACCTGACCTCGGCGATCTTCGTCCTCGGCGTGCTCGGCGCGGTCGCCCGCTACAACGGCTTCTCGATCCTCAAGCTCATCCGCTACATCAAGGAAGAGCTGATGCTGGTGCTCGGCACCTCCTCCTCGGAGTCGGCCCTGCCCTCGCTCATCGAGAAGATGGAGCGCGCCGGCTGCTCGCGCCCCGTGGTCGGCCTCGTCGTCCCCACCGGCTACTCGTTCAACCTCGACGGCACCAACATCTACATGACGATGGCGGCCTTGTTCATCGCCCAGGCCACCGACACCCCGATCACCTTCGGCGAGCAGATCCTGCTGCTCCTCGTCGCCATGCTCTCCTCGAAGGGCGCGGCGGGCGTGACCGGCTCGGGCTTCATCACGCTGGCCGCGACGCTCGCCGTCGTCCCGTCCGTGCCGGTCGTCGGCATGGCGCTGATCCTCGGCATCGACCGCTTCATGTCGGAGTGCCGCGCGCTCACCAACTTCATCGGCAACGCGGTGGCCTGCATCGTCGTCGCCCGCTGGGAGGGTGAGGTCGACGAGGACAAGCTCCGCGCCGCGCTGGCCGGCAAGCCGGTCGCCGAGGCGGGTCCCGCCCCGGTCCCCGCCCTGCAGCCGGCCGAGTGATCCGGGCAGGAGGGCGCACCGTCCTGCGTCCTCCGTCCGGTATGGGAGCCGCGGCAGCCGGACGACGGCTGTCGCGGTTTCTCGCTTTCTGAGACCGTCCCCAGCCTCTATCGTCCGGCGCGTCGCGGCGAGGTTTCGGGATTCGGGGAGGAAGCGCCATGCTCACGGGACGCTGCCATTGCGGGGCCATCACCTACGAGATGTCCGCGGAGGTGGTGCACAACGTGCTCTGCCACTGCGCGGATTGCCGGCGCCATGCCGGCGCGCCGATGGTCGGCTGGGCGATGGTTCCGGCCGAGCGCGTGACGATCTCCGGCGAGCCCTCGGTCTACGCCTCCTCCGAGCACGGGCGTCGGCATTTCTGCGGACGCTGCGGCACCGGCCTGTTCTACGTCAACGAGCAGACGCTGCCGGGCATGATCGACGTGCAGACCGGCACCCTCGACACGCCGGAGGCCCTGCCGCCGCAGGCGCATATCCAGACGGCCGAGCGCATCGCCTGGATGGAGGAGGCGCACCGCTTGCCGAGCTTCGAGCGGTATCCGTCGGCCTGACGCGTCTTCCAAGAGAGCCGGACGGATTTATAAACAATCATATGTTGCATTGGCTCGACGCCTCTGCGATGCAGGAGGCGCCGATCGGCGCTTCCTCGCCCGTCAAGAGCCCGTCATGCCGGCTGCGCCGTGGCCATTGCTCGAGATCGCTGTCGCACCGACGTCCAAGGCCGGCCGGAGCAGCCTGCGCGGCGCCTTGCTGGGACTGATGCTCCAGAACCCGGAACTCGATTTCTCGACCGATGCGGCGGCGGACCAGTTCATCCTCAAGGCGGTGACCGAGACCTGTCTCGCCACCGCCGTCGAGCGTCTCCGATCATGCCCCACCGCGTTCCACTTCGGTCAGCCGCAAGTCGCCTACCGTGAGACGTTGACCCGACGGCGAGAGATCGACCACACGCACAAACGCGTGCCCGGCGGCCGAGGCCAGTTCGCTCGCGTAAAACTCCTGTTCGAACCGAACGCGGCCGGAGCCGGCTCCGCCTTCGAATCGAAGATCGACGAATCTACCCTGCCGGGAGACTACGTCCGCGGTGTCGAGAAGGGTCTCCGATCGGTGCGGATGGCCGGCGTCCTCGCCGGTTTTCCCGTCATCGACGTCAGGGCTGAACTGATCGACGGCGCCTCTCACGCCATCGATTCCTCGCCGCTCGCCTTCGAGATCGCCGCCCGCGCGGCGTTCCGGGAGGCGCTCCAGGGCAACTCCGTGCTCTTGGAGCCGGTCATGGCGGTCGAGATCGCCGTGCCGGAGCGATATGCGGACGGGGTCGTGAGCGACCTGCGGGCGCGCCGCGGCCTGGTCGGTGACAGGAGCGCGCGCGGCGGCCTGAGCGTCGTCACCGCGACGGTGCCGCTCGCCGAGATGCTCGGTTTCGGTTCGCGCCTGCGCACCGTGGCGGGCAGCGACGCCCACGTCGCGATGGCGTTCAGCCACTATGCCCCGGTGCCATCGGCGGATCGCGACCCACCGCCGGCGGTCGCCGCGCTGAGGGCGTAGGGATCGTCCGCGCGAAAAAAATCAGAACACGGACAATCGTCGGTGCAGCCGGGCGAGGAAGCGCGTCCGCATCTGCTCGGTCGCGCCGTCCATGCCAGTCAGCGCGATCCAGTCGAGCCGGCAGCGCGGGGCGCAGAGCGGGCGGATGCCGAAGCGGAACAGCCGCCAATCGGGCCAGCCGACGAGCCAGAGCAGCCAGCGCGGCGAGCCGTAGGTCGTCACCACCGCGATCTTGCGGATGTTGGTGAGGCGCGGCTGAAGCACCTTCGCCCCGCCCAGGGCGAAGGCGACGCCGGGGAGCCAGACCCGGTCGAACCAGCCCTTCAGCATGGCCGGCGGCCCGAACCACCAGGTCGGGTAGACGAGGACCAGAGCCTCGGCCCGGCGCAGGGCGGCGATGTGGCCGGCGAGATCCGGCCGCTCGGCGCTCTCGTCGTAGTAGGCGCCCCGCTCCCGCGCGCTCAGGCGCGGGTCGAAGTTCTCCCCGTAGAGATCGATCGTCTCGACCGCGTGGCCGGCCGCTTCGAGCGCCGAGGCCGCCGCCTCGCGCAGGGCCGCGTTGAAGCTGTCGGGCCGGGGATGGCAGTGGACCAGCAGGACGCGCATCGGGTCAGGGGGCGGGCGCGCCCGCCGCCCGCACCTTCTCGAGCAGCGCGGCGTCGGCATAGCCGTCGGGCACGAGGCCCTTCGCCGCCTGAAAGGCGCGGATCGCGGCGCGGGTCTTGGGGCCGATCTTGCCGTCGGCGCCGCCGACCGGATGGCCGAGGGCGGACAGCCGGGTCTGGAGGTCGGTGCGCTCCTCGGTCGAGAGCATGCGGTCGCCCCGCGGCCAGTCGCGGGTGAAGCCGGGCGCGCCGCGCAGTCGGTCGGAGAGATGGGCCACGGTGAGCGCGTAGGCGAGCGCCGTGTTGTAGCGCAGGATCACCCGGAAGTTCGGCTCCAGCAGGAAGGCCGGCCCCTTGGCGCCGGTGGGCAGCAGCAGGACGGCGCGGCGCTCCGCGCCGTCGGGGAAGGCGCCGCCGGCCGGCTTGAGGCCGAGCGTCCGCCACTCGGCGAACGGCCGCTCGGTGGTCTCGTCGGCGAGCCGGTAGTCGAAGCCGTCCGGCAAAAGCACTTCGAGGCCCCAGCCCTCGCCCGCGCGCCAGCCGGATTGCTTGAGGAAGTTGGCGGTCGAGGCGAGCGCGTCGGGGACCGCGTGCCAGATGTCGCGCTTGCCGTCGCCGTCGAAATCGACCGCGTGGCGCAGGAAGGCGGTCGGCATGAACTGGGTGTGGCCCATCGCGCCGGCCCAGGACCCGCGCATCCGCTCGGCGTCCGCATCGCCGTCGGCGAGGATTTTCAGGGCCGCGACGAGCTCGTCGCGCCAGAGGCCGGGGCGGGCGGGATCGCCGCAGGCGAGCGTCGCGAGAGCCGGCACCACCGGGCGGATGCCGGCTCCCTCGAGCGCCGCCCCGTAATTCGATTCGACGCCCCAGAAGGCGACCAGGATGTGCCGGTCGACGCCGTAGGCCGCCTCGATCCGCCCCAGCACCTCGGACCATTCGGCGAGCTTGGCCTGCCCCGTCGCGATCCGCTCCGGCGTCACGCTCGCCTCGACATACTCCCAGACCGGTTTGACGAACTCGGCCTGGGACTGAGTCGCGGGCACCACCGCCGGGTCGGGGGCGATCCCCGACAGGGCGGTCTCGGCCACCGGCCGCGGCACGCCGCGCTCCTCGGCGAGCGTCTTCAACCCGCCGACGCAGCCCGCGAAATCCGGCGACGCCGCAGCGGTCGGCGCCTCGGACCGCACCGGGCTCGCGCCGGCGAGGGTCAGGATGGCGAGAAGGAGTGCTCTGGCTGAGGGCCGCATGGGGGAAGCCTTACCATGTCTCCGGCCGATCGGCAGGCCGGCGCGGAGGGTTCAGCTTCCGAAGGCGCTCGCCCGGGCGAAGGCCGCGGCGAAGCCCGAGAGCGGCACGGTGATGATCGTGGGCTCCTTGGCGTCCGGCTTCGTTGCCGAGATCGTGAGGTTCGTCGCCGTCTTCATCGTGTCGGTGGCGAGCGTCGGCAGGCTGACCGGCACGAGGCAGCCGTCGCTGACGCAGAACGAGAACGGCGCGCCCTTGCCGAGTTGCCGGTCGTCGAGCTTGAACGAGACGCCGGGCTCGATCTGCAGGCCGAACGGCATCAGGATCAGGCCCTCGCTCTTGCCGTCCTTGGGCGGACGAAGCTCCATGCTGAACAGCCGCTTGCCCGTGCGCCGGTCGCCCTGGGACTGGATGATGACGCAGTCGGTCCGCGCCTCCGCGCGGTTGCAGTTCATGGTCCAGTCGCCGTAGCTCTCGCTGACGGAGCTGGCGCCGGCCGGCCACTGGGCGGAGCCGGAGGACGCGGCGGGCTCCAGCACCGTGCCGGACGAAGCGGGGGGCACCGGCTCCTTGGCCGTCTCCTTGTGCTCTTCCTTCTTCGGAGCCGGCTTGCGCGGGCGCGGCTTCGGCTTGGCGGCGGGCTCTGCGGGGACGGCCTCGGGCGCGGCCTCCTCCTGCGCCGTGGCGAGGCCCGGCCATGCCAGGACCATCGATCCGGCGAGCAGAAGCGCGGCGGCAGACGCGGTTCCGCGGGAAAGAGGCGGCATGGTCGGGCTCCAGAGGGTGTCGTCCGGGGGCGCCTAGCCCCGCTTGCGAAAGGATGCAATTGCATCGACGCCGCACTGCACTGCGACGATGACATTTGCGGTCAAGTCTGGAATCGTTCCACGAAATTAAGGACAATATCCCGAATGACGGCGGGATTATTGTGCAAGGAAAGAGGCTCCAAGCGCTGATGACCAGCATCTTCGACCATGCCCCGCGCGACGCCAGCGGCGCGCCGCATCCTCTGGCGCAATATCGCGGCAAGGTGCTTCTGGTGGTCAACACCGCCTCGAAATGCGGGTTCACACCGCAATACGAGGGGCTGGAGGCGCTCTGGCGCCGGCATCGCGGCCGCGGCTTCGTGGTGCTCGGCCTGCCCTGCAACCAGTTCGGCGCGCAGGAGCCGGGCGATGCCGCCGCCATCGAGCAATTCTGCTCGCTCACCTACGACGTGACCTTTCCGGTCCTCGCCAAGGTGGAGGTCAACGGACCGGGGGCCGACCCACTCTACGTCGATCTGAAGCGGGCGAAGCCCGGCCTGCTCGGCACACAAGGCATCAAGTGGAATTTCACGAAGTTCCTGGTCGGCCGCGACGGCCGGGTGATCGACCGCTTCTCGCCCTCGACGAAGCCCGCAGCTCTGGAGGGCGCGATCGAGCGGGCTCTGGCCGAGCCGGGCGGGTCGATCTCACCGCCCTGACCGAACCGCCGGGCCCGGATCGATCGCCGGCAGTTCGCCCGGCGGCAGGCCCGGCGCGGCGGCAGCCACCTGCGGGGCGTCGACGCCGCGGGCGCGGTTGGCGAGCGCCACGGTCAGTTTCTCGGCGGGCTCGGATCCCATCAGGGCCAGCACCTCGGCCATCTTGCGCGGGTTCATCGCCATCACGATCGGCACCAGCGTGTCGAGGCTCAGCCGGTCGAACACCCGCGCCGCGTCCTTCGGCTTCATCGTCTCGTACATCGTGACGATGCTCTTCATCCCGGCCTTCTCGGCCTCGGTCCGGCGGGTTCCCTCCGACCCGGCCTTGTCCTCCACGCCCTTCAAGTCGGCCACGCCGGTCTCGAGCTTGCGCTCGGCATCCTTGAGCATCTGCTCGCGCAGATCGAGTTCCTCTCCGCGGTGCTTGAGGGTCTCGCGGCGGGCGGCGAGCTTTTCGAGAATCGCCCGCTCGCTCTCCGAGACCGGTTCCGGCACCGGCGGCTGGTAGACCGGCGGCGGAGCGGGCTCCGCCTTCTTCGGCGGCGCCGAGACGGAGCCGGTGGTCGTCGGGTCGGTCGGCTCGTAGTTGGTCCGCGCCTTGGCCAGCACCCGGGCGAAATCCGGCAGCG
>NZ_BPRD01000390.1 GCF_022179745.1 Methylorubrum podarium | reverse complement strand
CGAAACCGCCGGCACCGCGCATGCAGAAATTCAGGGCGACCTCGCCGCCGTGGCCGAACGGGGGGTGGCCGAGGTCGTGGGTCATGCCCACGGCCTGGATCATGCTGAGGTCCGGGATGTATTGCCGGGCGGAATGGTCGGCATAAACCTTCTCGAACCGCCGCGCGATCCCGCCGGCGATCTGCGCGACCTCAAGCGAATGGGTGAGCCTCGTCCGGTAGAAGTCGCTGTCGCCGAGGTTCAGGATTTGCGTCTTGCCCTGCAAACGCCGGAACGACGCGGAGTGGATGACCCGGCTGTAATCGGTGGCGGCCCCATCGCGGGCGTCGTCGGCCTGGGCCTGCCATGGTTCGCGGCGGTCGTACCAATCCATATGCAATCACTTTCGCGGCTAAACTCGATCCAGGCAGCCGGTACCTCTCGGCTGCGCTGGGTACCAACGGAAAGCGTCGATGCCGCCGCGGTTCCTTGCACACGGCGCCTCCGTCCTCTTAGGAGCCTTGGCAGTTGGATGTGCGGGTCTTCCACCGTCGGTGTTTCGAGCCGCGGGACAAGGGCCGCTACGCCCGTAAGGGAGGCTGACAGCGCAATCCGCAGGCCGGGACCGAGGCTCGCTCCACGGGGGAACGGTCCGTCTACCGCTGCACGAACCCGATGTCGGCGGCGACGCCCTTGAGGCGCTCGGGCTCGCGCTCCTTACGCTCGGAGTAGCGGTCGACGAGGTAGTCGGCCCGTCCACGCATCAGGAGAGTGAACTTCATCAGCTCCTCGCAGACGTCCACCACCCGGTCGTAGAGCGGCCCGGGCTTCATTCGGCCGGCGTCATCGAACTCCTTGTAGGCCATCGGCACCGACGACTGGTTCGGGATGGTGATCATCCGCATCCAGCGCCCCAGCACCCGCAGGCTGTTGACCGCATTGAAACTCTGCGATCCGCCCGAGACCTGCATCACCGCAAGCGTCCGCCCCTGCGTCGGGCGCACCGAGCCCTCGCTCAGCGGCAGCCAGTCGACCTGGGCCTTCATCACCCCGGTCATGTTGCCGTGCCGCTCCGGGCTGACCCAGACCTGCCCCTCCGACCAGATCGAGAGCTGCCGGAGTTCCTGCACCTTCGGATGTTCGACGGGCGCGTCGTCGGGCAGCGGTAGCCCGTCCGCGTGGAATATGCGGACCTCCCCGCCCATCGCCTCCAGCAGCCGTGCCGCCTCGTAGGCCAGGAACCGGCTGAAGGACCGATCCCGGAGCGACCCGTAGAGGACGAGGAATCGAGGCGCATGGTCGAGCGGCGTCGGCGGCGCCATCCGTTCCTCGGTCGGCACCTCGAAATGCGCCTCGGAGAGGTTCGGCACCCCGTCGGCGAACGGCTGCTGGGGCTTGTCCAAGGCGCTTAACTCCTCTATGTTTCAACGATAGTTGATATGTAGGTCATTCGATGGACGAACGGCAAGCCCTCGCCGCCTTCGCCGCCCTCGGCCAGGAGCATAGGCTCCGGGTCGTGCGCGCCCTGGTCACCGCCGGTCCGGGCGGCCTCGCCGCGGGCGTCCTCGCCGAGACGGTGAACGTCGCCGGCAACAACCTGTCCTTCCACCTGAAGGAGCTCTCGCACGCCGGGCTGATCACCTCCCGGCGCGAGGGCAAGTCGGTCATCTACAGCGCCGCCTACGCCGGCCTGTCCGACCTCGTCCAGTTCCTCATGCGTGACTGCTGCCAGGGCCACCCCGAGGTGTGCGCCCCGGCCGTCGCCGCGCTCGCCGCCTGCGACTGCACCACCGGGGACACCCTCCATGCCTGAGCCAGTCTACAACGTCCTGTTCCTCTGCACCGGCAACTCGGCCCGCTCGATCCTGGCCGAGGCCATGCTCAAAAAGGAGGGCGGCGGGCGCTTCCGCGCCTTCTCGGCCGGCAGCCGACCGAAGGGCGAGCCGCACTCGCTGGCGCTGCAGGTCCTGCGGGAAAGCGACTACCCGACGGAGGGCCTGCGCTCGAAGTCGTGGGACGAGTTCGCCGGTCCCGAAGTCCCCGTCATGGATTTCGTCTTCACCGTCTGTGACAACGCCGCCGGCGAGACGTGCCCGTACTGGCCGGGCCAGCCGGTGACGGCCCACTGGGGCATCGAGGACCCCGCCGCGGCGGAGGGCTCGGAGATGGAGCGCAAGCGCGCCTTCGTCACCGCCCAGCGCTACCTCAAGAATCGGATCGCGGCCTTCGTCGCCCTGCCGCTCGGCAGCCTCGACCAGGTCGCCCTGTCGTCGAAGGTCCGCGAGATCGGCCAGATGGCCGGCGCGACCTCGGCCCGCCCGGAGGTCGCGTGATGGACGTCGTCATCTACCACAACCCCGCCTGCGGCACGTCCCGCAACACCCTGGCGATGATCCGCAACGCCGGCATCGAGCCGCACGTGGTCGAGTACCTGAAGACGCCACCGAACCGGGCGCTCCTCAAGCAGATGCTCGCCCGCGCGGGCCTCTCGGTCCGGGATGTCCTGCGCGAGAAGGGCACGCCCTACGCCGAGCTCGGCCTCGCCGACCCGGCGCTGACCGACGAGCAACTCCTCGACGCGGTCGAGGCGCACCCCGTCCTGCTCAACCGCCCGCTGGTCGTCAGCCCCAAGGGTGTGCGCCTGTGCCGCCCATCCGAGGCGGTGCTGGACCTCCTCCCCGCCCAGCAGGGGGAGTTCGTGAAGGAGGACGGCGAGCGCGTGGTCGACGAGCGCGGCCGCCGCGTCGCCACCGCTTGAGGACACCATGAGCACCTTCGAACGCTACCTGACCCTCTGGGTCGCCCTCTGCATCGTGGCCGGCATCGCCCTCGGCCACGTCATGCCCGGCTTCTTCCACGCCGTCGGCGACGCTGAGGTCGCCAAGGTGAACCTGCCGGTCGCCGTCCTGATCTGGCTCATGGTCATCCCCATGCTGCTCAAGATCGACTTCGCCTCGCTGCGCCACGTCGGGCGGCACTGGCGCGGCATCGGCGTGACGCTGTTCATCAACTGGGCCGTGAAGCCCTTCTCGATGGCGGCGCTCGGTTGGCTGTTTATCGGCTACCTGTTCCGGCCCTACCTGCCTGCCGACCAGGTCGATAGCTACATTGCCGGGCTCATCATCCTGGCGGCGGCGCCGTGCACGGCGATGGTGTTCGTCTGGTCGAACCTGACCCGCGGCGAGCCGCACTTCACTTTGAGCCAGGTGGCGCTCAACGACACCATCATGGTGGTGGCCTTCGCGCCCCTCGTCGGCCTGCTGCTCGGCCTGTCGGCCATCACCGTGCCCTGGGGCACGCTGGTGCTGTCGGTGGTGCTCTACATCGTCGTTCCGGTGATCATCGCCCAGGTCGTGCGCCGCGCCCTCCTCGCCTCGGGCGGGCAGCCGGCGCTCGACCGGCTGCTCGCCAAGCTCGGGCCGGCCTCGCTCGTGGCGCTCCTCGCGACCCTGGTGCTGCTGTTCGGCTTCCAGGGCGAGCAGATCCTGGCGCAGCCCGCGGTGATAGCGCTCCTGGCGGTACCTATCCTCATCCAGGTCTACCTGAACTCGGGACTGGCCTACATCCTGAACCGCGCCGCGGGCGAGCAGCACTGCGTGGCCGGGCCCTCGGCACTGATTGGCGCCTCGAACTTCTTCGAGCTCGCGGTGGCGGCCGCGATCAGCCTGTTCGGCTTCAACTCGGGCGCGGCGCTGGCCACCGTGGTCGGCGTCCTCATCGAGGTCCCGGTCATGCTTTCCGTCGTATGGATCGTGAACCGCTCGCAGGGCTGGTACGAGCGTGGAGCGGCCGGCAAGGCAGCGGCGCTGAAGCCTGCCTCCCGTGAGGTCTGAGGTCCACAACCGCCTCGTCGTCATCTCGGCCCTGGGCGTGGTGGAGATCCTCGCCTGGGGCTCGTCCTTCTACTTGCCGGCGGTGCTCGCGGGGCCCATCGCCGCCGACACGGGTTGGCCGCTCGCCTGGGTGGTCGGGGGGCTGTCCGTCGGCCTGCTGGTCGCGGCAATCGCCTCGCCCCGGGTCGGGATCGCCATCCACCGGCACGGGGGTCGGCCGGTCCTTGTATCTGCGGCCTTGCTGCTAGCGGGTGGCCACTTGGTGATCGGCCTGGCACCGAACCTTCCGGTGTTCCTGTCCGGCTGGCTGGTCATTGGGCTCGGGATGGGCTGCGGCCTCTACGACCCGGCCTTCGCCACCCTCGGCCGGCTCTACGGCGACGAGGCGCGCCCGGCCATCACCACCCTGACCCTATGGGGTGGGTTCGCCAGCACCGTCTGCTGGCCGCTCTCGGCCCTTCTCGTCGAGCAGGTCGGCTGGCGCTCGACATGTCTTGCCTATGCCGGGCTGCACCTCTTCGTCACGCTTCCCCTGGTGCTCGGTCTGATCCCTGAGGCGCCTGCCTTGGCTAACGGCGGGGACGTAAAACACCTTGGCGAGGCGCCGCTCACCTCGCGGGAACGGCGCGCCTTCGCGCTGATGGCCGGCGTGCTGGTTTTCGGCGGCACCGTGATGACGTTGATCTCGGTCCACCTGATTACCTTGCTGCAGGCACGCGGCGTGGCCTTTGCCGCCGCCGTATCCTACGGCGCCCTGATCGGGCCGTCCCAGGTCGGAGCCCGCGTTGTCGAGATGGCCAATAAGGGGCGGCACCACCCGCTCTGGACGCTAAACGTGGCCATGGCCCTCGTGGCGTTCGGGCTGGCAATCCTGGCATTGGGCATTCCTGCGGTCGGCATCGCCTTGGTGCTCTACGGTGCCGGCAACGGGATCTACTCGATCGCGAGAGGCACGGTGCCGCTCGCCCTGTTCGGGTCGGAACGCTACCCGGTTCTGGCGGGGCGGCTCGCCCGGCCGAGCCTGATCGCCCAGGCTCTTGCTCCGTCGCTGGGGGCCACGGTCCTCACCTACGGCGGCCCCGATTTGGCCTATGCCCTTCTGGCGGTGCTCGCGCTCGCGAACGTCGGTTTGGCAGGCGCCTTGTGGGGCACACGACCGGAAGCGGTCGGCATCCCTGGCGAGGCCGAGGCGGTTTCGAAGAACAGGTGCTTCGCGTCAGCAGCCAAGCCGAAAGGCCGCCTTCGAAACGGCCCCCCTTCTTCGCTCTAGGTTGCTTCAGTGCAGAACAATGGTGCCCGGCACCGGAATACCGGGTTGAGCATCATAAGGTGGCCGGTTCGGCACCACATCCAGGCGGCAGTGGCCCGTCCACGTCGGCCTCTGGCGGCCGCGCAAAGCACCCGATGTCATTGATCTTTCAACAATTTGTGGCAGACATCTCTAAATTGGGCGACTGGTCTCCGCTGGCTCCCGAGCCTCCGCTTGGGAGCCAGCGGAGGCCGGTCGCCCAAATGTCTGCTCTCTGCGATATCTATCTGTACATGCGCGATTTTTTTGATTTTGGGTGGTTACGTGTCCTCAGGATCCTGTAGTAGATAACTGGCCTCCTACGCCCGGGCCCGGAAACCGAAACGAAGAACGGCATCTCGGCAGTTTCGTGCCATGCATGGCTGCCGCCGCCTTGTCGCTAGAGTGGTGTTCAAGTCTGCTAACCGCAGCAATCGGAGCACCGCGGCCGAGCGCTTACTGGAATTAGCCAGTGCGCAGCATCCGTGTGATCCCGAGCGCCCTCGTGGGCCATCGCCCCGCGGGCGCGACGCACGTCCATGCACACGACGTGGAACACCGCGACTTCGGTCATCCGCCCGCACGGCCGGCCCGCCAGCGCCCGTCTCCTGTCCGCAGCCGATCAGCGACAGGCCGAGGGCACCCAGCGACGCCGCCGCTCACGCGCGATATTGGCTTCGCTGATGATGCCGTCGTCCTCGTCGGCGACGCATGCGCAGGTCTCAAGCCAGCGAGGCGTCGATACGGGTCTAGCAGCGCATGAGCCGTGCCCATACGGTCGGTCGCGAGCGGAACCCGGCAGACCGGCCGGCCATCTCGGCAGCTTGCCACGATCCGCGGCTCGGGGAAGGCTGGCGATGGCCCGGTCACCTGATCCAAGTCGTGACCGATCCGCCCGAAACCGCTGCCCCCCCGGGCGACGTGACCTGTACGTCGGAGTCCTTCGATCAGCGTGGTCGATCCGGCGGAAGCGGAAACCGCTGCGGCACCTCCCGCGACCGTCGCTTATGGTCCAGGAGATCCAGGGCCCAATCCGGCCTCGGCGCGACGGATGCTTCGTACAATTCACGGTATGCTTCAGGTGTCAGCCAAGTGCCGACGGGATGACGTCCGGTCAGGCGCAGGAAGGCGCTCAGCGATAGGCAAACTGGCGGCGGCAGGCCGACGACGGTCTGGAGAGCGCAGCTTGAACTCTTGCTGCGCTGTCCCACGATACGCGTGTTGATGAGGCTCATGGCCCCGGCCCGGGCATCCGGGCCGACGAGTTCCTCGTCGAGCGGCGTGGGCGTGCCGGGCGTTTCAAGCGCCGAAAGCAACTCGCTCCAGGACTGCCACCCCCACGCCAGCGCGACGACCTGTCGAGCGGTCGCCTCGGCGATAGGCTGCCGGACATTGGCGAGTTGCGCGCGCAGGGCGTGCACCTTGCGGTTTGCGAAGAAGATCGAGGACGGGCGGAACATCGCGGACCATGGGACTGCGTACGGTGAGCCAATGGATTCAGCTCGCTACGGAGCGGTCAAGGCAAGGCCGCGTCCGAAGCTGCTTCGGGTCGCCCCGGCCAGGACGAGGTCCGGCTGGAAAGGCGCCTTGCCCCTTCACCGCCGCCGCCCAGGCGGCGACCTGGTCCGCGACCTGGGCGCCTGTTCCGTCGCCGAGCGCGGGAGCGGTCGGGTACGTTGTCGCCTTCCCCACGTCGGCGGCCGACCCACGTCCACCAGGATCTCTGCAATCCGCCGTGGCCATCCCTCCGCCGTGACGCGAAACTCCCTGTGGATAAATCGCGTCGCCTCTAACCCCGCTTAGATATCCATGTGGACGTGTAACCGTCGGAGGTTAGTGTGGCGCAACGGAGGTGCGGCACCATGGGCGACTCGGATTGGGCGGCGGAGCGGGCTGAGGAATACTGGCGGCTCCACGCGGAACCCGTGCTCAAGCGCGTCGTCATCGACGCCTTCCTGTCCGGAACGGCGGCCGTGCCCCCTGCCTTGGCGAACTGGCTGGCATCGGCGCCCATCGGGCGCGGTGCCGAGGCTGTCACGCCGCCTCCATCCCCGGAGCCTGCGCAGCAGGTGCCGCCAAGCGCCAAGGAGGTCGCGGCACCGCAAGCCGGTCCTCGGCCCAAGAGGTCCCCCCGCCCGCTCAAGGGGGTGAGCGCCGCTGCGTACGACCTCGTCAAGCGCGCAGGCAAGCCCCTGACATCCCGGGAGCTGCTCGGACAGCTGAGGGACTGGGACGGGGGCGAGCGGACCGAGGCGCGCGACAATTCCCTCCTGGCCGCGATGCGGCGGCTTCGCAAGGCCGGTTGGGTCGACTTCGACGGGACGCATTACAGCCCGTCGGCGAAGAGGCCCCGCAGCAAAGGCAGGTCCGGTCCCGCCGGGCCGGGTCGGGTCTGATCGCCCGCCCATGGCAAGGCGAATCCATCGCCTCGCAGATCGGCTCCCTGCGCAGGAAGGCAGGGCGCTGGCGGAGATCGAGACCCGGCAAGCCCGCGGCCTACCGCCCGTTCGACCATCCAACGCAAACATGGACTCGGAGCGCACATGACCACCTCGTTCGGCGACGCGCGTCGCCTGCACGTCCTGTCTCTCGTCGCCCTGCTCTCGGTCGTGACGCCGCCGCGCAGCCGGGCCGCCGACGGAACCATGAGCGAGCACGAGATCGCTCCCGGCATGGTCATCCGCGGCCTGGTCACCGCGGCGGGCGCGCGGGCCTTTCGCCTGATCGTGCGGGGAACGCTCGTTGCCTCCTTGACCGCGAGGGATGGGGCGCCGCCGACCGGGTACTGCCTCGTTGGAGAGTGGTTGTCCGTGCTGGAGGCACTGGCTGCGCCATGGCGCGCGTTCGCCGGCGAGACCTCGCCGCGGAACTTCGTACCGCCGCGCCGGTCGCATTCCGAGCGCTCACCCTTCGTCGCACGGTTCCCGGCGCGCCAAGCCCGCCTCACGGGCCCGAAGCTCGTTCGGTTCCTCGCCGAGTGCACCGCTTCCCTAGGAGCGAAGGACTCGATGCGCGGCGATGAAATCGCCCTCGTCGTCGGCACGCCGGAGACCCGAGTTCGGATCGCGTGCAGCGGTGCCGAACTTCACGTCCTGGTCCATCGAGAGCGGCGCTTGGTCATGGCCGGCACCCTGTCGCGCCTCGACCTGAGTCGGCCCGGGCGCACGCGCTGCTGCATCGGTCGCCAGTGGCTGCCCGAGTTGTTGGATTGGTTCTGGGCCGTATCCGACGATGTCGATCCTGCAGACCTCGTTCGGTTCTGCCAGGGTGCCGCCTCGGATCGGCCCTAGCCGGCGTCGGCCGATGGCGCCGACGCCCGGATGCAGGGCCGGCCCTCGCCAAGCTTAAGCTCTCGCCTCTCGGGCCGTGACGTGTGCCAGGAAGGAGCGCAGCGTGGGTGTACGGCGGTCCTTGTGCGTTCGAGGCGCATACCGCCAACGAAAAAGCCCCGCCTGAGCGGAGCTTTCGTTTGAGGGGAATACCCGCGGGCAAACCCCGACCTCCGATGGCGAGCATCTTCGGTCAGCTGAAAAGACGGTGTGACCCGCCTCCAGCGAGTGAGAGGGATATCGCATATCCGCCTCGCCGGGTCAATGATCGAGGCCCAGCACGGTTCCGAGGAGCGCTCGGATGCCGGCGAGCTCGGCGGGCGAGATGGACGGCAGCGCCGGGCGGCGGTTCACGTTGACCTGCCACAGCCGGACCAGGGAAACGGTATAGATGTGGTCGCAGACGGCCCAAACCGGGTCGGTCTGGTGGAAGAAGGGATACGTGCCCGGCTCGAACCGGAAATGATGGGTGTTGTTCTCCCGGGGCGGGCTCTTGCTCACCGGCACCACCGTGCAGCGCCCGGCGGCGCCGGCCGAGCGCGAGGACACGACGATCGCCCGCCGTTCCTTCTGCATCTCCGGCTTCACGAGGTAGGTGAAATCGCACATCACGACCCGGCCGGGGCTCGGAGCGTGCGGAACCGGCCGCCTGACCTCGGCCGTGCGGCGCGTGACGACCGAACCTTCCAGCGTCGTCAGGAACGCGTCCGCCTTCGCGGCGGCGATGCCGCCGCGAACCAGCGCCGTCTTCAGCTTGGTCCGCTCGTACTGCGCGGTGGCCTTCTCCGACAGGAAGCAGTGGCGCAACGCGCTGGCCACCGCCTCCGCGGCCTCTTCGGCGAAGCCTCCCTCGCACAGCCGGTCGAGGCAAGCCTCGCCGTCGAAGCGGGTATCGGGATGCCGGGAAATCTCCATCAATCCGCCGACGGCGAGCGCCTCGCCCTGGGCGAAGCCGAGATCCGTCATGGCCTTGAACATGCGAAAGGCGTGGGGCACCCCGAGACAAATGCTCCTGCCGATGGGAAGGCGATGGCGTAGCCCGGGCGACGTCGCGTCGGGCAGGCCGAGGGCGAGCCGATCCGTTCGAAGTCGGCAAACACCTCGGCCGACGCCGTATCCGCACGCCGGACCATTGTCATCCCACGCCGAAGGGGCCGAGCGCCGCCGGCGCCCGGGCGCCGCGATCATGCCGGGGCCTACCCGCCGTGGATGCATTCGTTTGAGCGACCAGGCCCGGGGGGGGCGGCACCCGCGCTCGTCATCGAGGCGCCGGGTCCCGCCGCCCGGGCGCGCCGCCTCGGCCTGGTCCCGGGGCACGTTCCATCCGGCGCCGAGAACGACGGTTCCCGACCTTGCCGCACCGCCCGGCGCGGCTATTCGTTTTCATTCAAGAGCGCCACCGCGGCCTCCAGGAGCGCTCGGAACGCGACCGACTGCCGTGCAGCCGCCTCCACGCGCAGCGTCAGGTTCGAGAAAGCCGCGGGATCCTCCGACGGGTGCGCACCGATGAACCGAACCGCGGCGAGATGCAGCGCGGGTCTAGGCTTATGTTGCCCTGCCAATAGCTTCGATATGGTCGCCTGGCTCGCGCCGAGGATCTTGGCAAGGGCAGCCTGCGTAAGCCCGCGCTCTCGACGCACGCGACCGAGGGCAATCGCCAGCGCATGCGCATCCCCGCCGTCAGCCGCCCGCTTGCTTCCGCTCATGAAGTCAATAAAATCGAATGATAACGAATAATCAAGGCGCGCAGGATGCAGGCTCAGACGTCCGGGAGGACGCGGTCGGTCGCGACGATTCCCGCGGACCCGGAGGCCGAATTGATGCCGGGGGTGCGGTGGGGGCGCCCGGAATGGGTGCCGAGTGCCGCGTTCTGGGCTTTCATGGTCGGTCGGGCCAGCGAGCCGGTCGACGGGTTCGTGGGGCGGGAGGTCAGCCTGGCCCACGAGATCGGCTTCTGTCTGCTCGGGGGCTACGGCATCACGGCCGAGGTCAACCACGCGGTCCATCGCGCGCTCGCCGCGGATGGGATCTTCGAGCCGGGCCGTCGTCCCGGGGCCGATGAGATCGAGGCCCTCCTGCGCAGGCCGGTCCGCATCGGCGAAAGGTCGGTGCGCTACCGCTTCCCGAAGCAGAGGGCGGGCAGGCTCGCCGACGCGCTGACGCTCATCGAGACCGATCCTCCGCCGTCGAGCGACGCCCTGGCCTTCCGACGCCACCTGATGCGCCTGCCCGGCGTCGGTCCGAAGACCGCCTCGTGGGTCACCCGGAACTGGCTGGGCTCGGACGAGGTCGCCATCCTCGACATTCACATCATCCGTGCAGGCCTCCTGATCGGCCTGTTCGAGCGGCCGATCCGCCTCCCGCGGGACTACGAGGCGCTCGAACGGCGCTTCCTGCAGTTCTGCGTGGCCCTGGACGCGAAGCCGTCGCTGGTCGATGCCGTCATGTGGCGGGCGATGCGCAACATCGGCCGGGGACCGGTTTGACCGGCGACGGCGGAGGCC
Organism: Methylorubrum podarium; assembly: GCF_022179745.1. GTDB lineage: Bacteria > Pseudomonadota > Alphaproteobacteria > Rhizobiales > Beijerinckiaceae > Methylobacterium > Methylobacterium podarium. The sequence continues at coordinate 2,318 of NZ_BPRD01000390.1, read as the reverse complement.
GATAAGAAATCAGGTCTCCTTCACCAGTGGCCGGGCAAGCGGGATGTCGGGGGGCAGCAAGAAAAGTTCGGGCCGTCGCCTGGTCGCGCCGGCCGGTGCAGGGCCGGGCGCGCCGAGCTCGACCGCCGGATCGGAGGGCGGGAATGCGCCGACGGGCTCGCCCTGCGACCTCAGTTACGACGTCGAACTGACCGGGGTCCGGGCCGACGTCGTCGCCGTCGTGCGCATCGGCGACGTCCTGGACGTCGCGCTGCACAGGGCGGGTGCGTTCGAGACCGCCGTGTGCCGTACCCGCCCCGCCGGGCAGGTGGTCGGCACGCTGGCGAACGTCGAAGGCCTCGACGAACTTCTCGGTTGCCTGCGCACCCACCACCGCTACGCGGCGACCGTGACGCAGGTCGGCCGCCTCCTCTGTCGCGTCGCCATCGCACCGGTGCTGGGTTGATCGTCGCCGGAGGGTCCTACCTGGAGATCTGCGAGATCCCGCGCTGGCGCCGGCTGTTCGGTTCGGGCGGCCGTGCCGCCGCGGCGGTCGGGCAGCTCTCGCCGGGCAGCAGCCTTCACACCTATGCCTTCGCAGGCTGGGCCCGCGACGTCGAGAGCTCGATGCACGCCTGCGGGGTGACGGCGACGGTAATGCCCATCGCCGAGGAGATCAGCTTCGGCTACTTCCATGCCCTGTCGCCGGCCACGCTGCGGCCCGGCGTGCCGACGCGACACCCGGCCCTCTCGGTCGACGGGCGGGTCGTGCTGCGTTTCGGCTTCGTGGAGGGCGACGCGGTCGTGTCCGCGGAGCGGGCGGTCCACGACCCGCAGGGCGACGACGTTGTCCCGTTCCGCGCCAACGGGTCCCGGGCCGAGGCCCTGGCCGTAGTCCTGAACGAGGGGGAGGCGGAGGGGGCGACGGGCGAGGAGGGGCCGGCCGCAGGCGAGGCCGTTCTCGCCCTGCACGCGGCCGACGTGGTCGTGGTCAAGCGTGGCTGCTCGGGCGCGACCGTCCACCGGCCTGGTCGCGACCCCGTCGCGGTGCCCGCTTATCGATCCGCCCGCGTGTTCAAGATCGGCTCGGGCGACGTCTTCAGCGCCGCCTTCGCGCATCACTGGGGCGAGCGCGGCCTCGACGCCGCGGCGGCGGCCGACCTGGCGTCGCGCGCGGTCCACCATTTCGTCGACACGCGCTCGCTGCCGCTGCCCGCGGCCGCCGACCTCGCCGACCAGGCGCTCGCACCCGTGGGCGGGGAGCCCGGCCGCGTCTACCTCGCGGCCCCGTTCTTCCACATCGCCCAACGCTGGCTCGTCGAGGAGGCACGGGACCGGCTGCACGCCCTCGGCGCGTCTGTCTTCTCGCCGTTGCACGACGTGGGCACGGGGGGCGGCGCCGTCGCCCTCGCCACCGCCGACCTCGCGGGGCTCGACGGCTGCCAAGCCGTGCTCGCCCTGCTCGACGGGGCGGACCCGGGCTCGATCTTCGAGGTTGGACATGCGCGGGCGCGCGGCATCCCAGTGGTCGTGCTGGCCGAACGCCTCGACGAGCATCACCTGACCATGCTGGCCGGCACCGGCTGCGAGGTCGTCGACGATTTCGCCTCCGCCCTCTATCGGGTCGTGTGGGCCTCGCTGCGATGAGGGTTCTGCTGTTTTCCGGCGGCCTCGATTCGACCGCCCTCGCTTGGTGGCAGAGGCCGGACGCCTGCCTGTTCGTCGATTACGGCCAGCGGCCGGCGGCGGGCGAAAGGGCGGCTGCGACGTCCATCGCGGCCGAGTTCGGGCTGCGGCTCGAAACGCTTCAGGTCGACCTGTCCGGGCTTGGCCTCGGGCCCCTGGCCGGCGGGGAGCCCGCCGCGCTCGCGCGTGCCCCCGAATGGTGGCCCTACCGCAACCAGATCCTGGTCACCCTCGCAGGCATGCGCTTCGTCGCGGAAGGCCTGTCGGAGATCCTCATCGGAACGGTGGCGACCGATGTCCACGCCGACGGACGCGCCCCATTCCTGCGGACGCTCGACCGACTGATGCGGCTCCAGGAGGGTGGGGTGCGCGTCGTGGCGCCCGCACGGCACCTGAGCGGGCCGGCCCTTCTCGCGGCGTCCGGCCTTCCCGCCTCGGCGCTCGGTGCGACATTCTCCTGTCACGTCATGGAATATGCCTGCGGGCAGTGCCGCGGATGCGAGAAGCATCGCGAGACCTTGCGGTCGTTCGGCCTGCGGTCCGACGTGAAGGCATCCCGCGCGGCCCCGGACCGACCGGACGCGGCGCGGGCGGAGGGTTGACGAATGGGCGGAGGGCTCCCACCCAAACGCCGCCGCATGCCGTACGGCATG
>NZ_BPRD01000389.1 GCF_022179745.1 Methylorubrum podarium | reverse complement strand
GGCGGCGCCGCGGCCATGGTGGCGATGGCCGAGGATTACGGCGCGGACCCGCGCTTGGTGGCGTTCATGCAATACGTGCGCGTCGCCGCCGTGGTGCTCTCGGCCTCGCTCGTCGCGCGCCTGCTCGCCGACGTCGCCGGCCCGGCCGGCGCGGGCAGCCCGGAAGAGGCCTGGACCTGGCCCGGCCTCGCGGCGACGATCGCGGTCGCGGCCGTCGGGTACGGCCTCGCGAGCCTGCTGCGGCTGCCCTCCGCACCCCTGGTCGGGCCGATGGGGCTCGGCGCGATCCTGCACGCCACCGGCCTGCTCGACATCGCCCTGCCCGGACCGGCGCTCGATGCCGCCTACGCGGCGATCGGCTGGTATGTCGGCCTGCGCTTCAACCGGCGGACCCTGGACACGACGCTCCACGCCCTGCCGGGCGTGCTGACGGCCACGGGCGCGATCATCGGGCTCTGCGGACTCTGGGCCTGGGCCCTGACCCACTGGCTGCCGATCGATTTCCTCACCGCCTTCCTGGCCACCAGTCCCGGCGGGCTCGACTCAGTGGCGATCATCGCCCTGGGCTCGCGGGCCGACGTGTCCTTCGTGCTCGCGGTGCAGACGCTGCGCCTGTTCGTCGTGCTGGCGACCGGCCCGATCCTCGCCAAGTGGATCGCCCGCGCCGCCCCGGGAGAGACGCCGTGATCGCGCTCTACCTCGCATTCCTGAACTCCTGGCGCGGCCTCGTCCATGGCGGGCGCACGGAGCGGGCGGTCCGGCTCGAACTCGTCCTGCTGGCGCTCGGTCTGCCCGTGGCGCTCGTTCTGGGCGGCAGCCTGTGGGTCCGGGTGGCGCTCGTCGCGAGCTTGTTGCTGATGCTCGGGGCGGAACTCCTCAACACCGCCATCGAGAAGCTGTGCGACCACCTCCATCCCGGCCGGCACGACCGGATCGGCATCGTGAAGGATCTCGCCTCGGCCGGCGCGTTCATGACCCAGCTCATCGCTGCCCTGATCTGGGGCGCGGCTTTGATCGACCGGCTCTGAGCGGAGCGGCGGCCGCGGCCGCCCCGCGGTCAGCCGTCCTCCTGCTCGTTCCAGACGAGCCAGCCGCCGCCGAACAGGGTGGCGGCGATGACGACCCACAGGCCGGTCCGGCCGACCAGCTCGATCAGCCAGGCATGCACCGCCGAGAAACCCAGTTTCAGAACGCAGTCCACCACGCCGAGATAGAGAGCGAGCGCCAGGAGCGCGACGGCGAGAGGACGGCTCATCGATCCTCCGTCTCCTTCCAGAGCGCCCAGGCGCCCGCGAACACCATGGCTCCGATCAGGAGCCGCATCCCCGTGTGACCGATCTGTTCGAGGAGCCATGCATGGGCGGCGGAGAGGCTCAAGTCCAGCATCCATCCCCAGGCCGACAGGATCACGGCAAGGGCGGCGACAACGAGGATTTTCGTCCAGACCGGCATGACGGCCGCGCTAGCACGTTTGCGCAGGGGCACCGAGCAACCCGGGTGACACTGCGCCGGGAGTCCTCGGAAAAATGTTGCTGCCTCCGAACCGTCCGCCGAGATCGCCGAACCCATCACGCGCGCTCGGCTGGTCGATGGGCATGCCTGTACCTTCTGTCACGGTCGGTGGCGGAGTCAAAGCCGCCCGCGGCGGGTTGAGAGCGGGCGAGGACCGGCAAATGGGCCGGCGCGGGTCGGCGGACGACCGGGGCGATCCGCCCCCTGGATCGCGGCCTTGTTCCACAGCATCGTGAAGAACGCATGGCTACCTTCTTCATCGCCGACACGCATTTCGGCGACGCCCACCTCATCGAGCGTCGACGGCGGGGCTTCGCCTCGGTGGAGGCGCATGACGCGGCGCTGATCGCCCGCTGGAACGCGCGCGTCGGCGCGGCGGACGAGGTCTGGCATCTCGGCGACTTCGCGGCCCATGCCAGCCGCGAGCACTGCGCCGCCGTCTTCGCGCGGCTGAACGGGGTGAAGCGGCTGGTGCGGGGCAACCACGACAGCAACCGCGTGCTCGATCTCCCCTGGGCCGAGCCGCCGCTGGAGAGCGCCCGGATCTCGGTGCCGGACGAAGCGGGTCGGACCTGGCGGCTGTTCCTCGCGCACTACGCCCACCGCGCCTGGCCCGGCCTCTGGCGCGAGACCCGGCACCTCTACGGCCACACCCACGCGACGCTGCCCGACACCACCCGCTCCTGCGACGTCGGCGTGGATGCCTGGGATTTCGCGCCGGTCGGCCTCGCCGAGATCGTGGCGCGGCAGGATGCGGCGACGCTGGTGCCGGAGGAACTGGCGCCGCGGGCGATGCGGTGACGGCTCGCCTCAGTTCACCGCCAGCGGCATCGCCTCGATCGTCGTCTCGTACAAACCCCGCCGCTCCAGCGACCGGCCGAGCGCCGGGGTGAGCCCGCTTCCGCCGGTGAACACGGCGCGGGCGGGCGGCGCATCGGAGGCCTGCGCCGATCCCTCGCCGAGAAGCTGGATCACCCGGCGCGCGATGGCCGGGGCCGGGTCGATCCAGGTGACCGCCCAGGGGGCAAGACGCTCGAAGCGGGGCAGCAGCAGCGGATAGTGGGTGCAGGAGAGGCACACGACGTCGGTCCGCCGGCCGTCCTCGCCCTCGACGAAGCAGGGCTCGATCTCGGCCAGGATCGCCGCGTCCGATACTCGCGCGCCGGCCATCTCGGCCTCGGCATAGCCCGCGAGGTTCTTGCTACCCACAAGGGTTACCGCGCAATCGCTCGCGAAATTCGCGACGAGATCATGGGTATAGGCCCGCGCCACGGTGCCGGGGGTCGCGAGCAGGGAGATGACCCGCGTGCGGGTGAGCGCGGCGGCCGGCTTGATCGGCGGCACGACGCCGACGAAGGGCGTGACGAAGCGCTGGCGCAGGGCCGGCAGCACCAGGGTCGAGGCGGTGTTGCAGGCGATCACCACGAGGTCGGGGGCGTGGCGCGCCAGCAGCCGCTCCATCACCGCGATCACCCGCGCCACCAGCCGCTCCTCGCTCAGCGCACCGTAGGGGAAGGCCGCGTCGTCCGCCGCGTAGACATAGGCCGCGTCCGGCCGGGCGCGGCGCACCTGCTCCAGCACGGTGAGGCCGCCGAGGCCGGAATCGAAGACGAGGATGACCGGCTGCGCGTTCTGCACCGGCAATGCCGCCGAAAGGGTCGCCCCTGCCATCAGATCGATCCGCATGACCGCCGCCCGGGCTCGCGCATCCATGAAACCTTGGGGCGGCGAGTGTCCGGCGGCGACGGTTAAGGACACCTCACTGCGGCTGCAAAAAGGCCGCGCTTCCACCGGTGCCGCGGGAGGCGCGTCGGCAGGTGCGACAGGGGGTGCGACGAACAGCTTGGCGGGTTCGGACGTTGTCATAGGGCAATCGGCGTCTATTTCCGGCGCGCAACGGAGGAAGAGATTCCAACCATGGCAGCCGGCGCAGCCCATCTCACCCATCCTGAGAGCCGCGCGGCCTTCCCGCCGCCCCCGCTCGACGCACGCCCGATCGACCGCGACGCCTGGATCGCGGCCTTCCGCACCGTCCGCGACGAGACCGAGCGGCGCGCCGCCCCGCTCTCGCCGGAGGATCAGCAGATCCAGTCGATGGAGGATGCGAGCCCGACCAAGTGGCACCGGGCGCACACGACGTGGTTCTTCGAGCAGTTCCTGCTGCGCGAGCACCTGCCGGGCTACGCCATCTACGACGAGCGCCTGCACTACCTGTTCAATTCCTACTACGTGCAGGCCGGCCCCCGGCAGCCGCGCTTCATGCGCGGGATGATCACCCGGCCGACCACGGCGGAGACCGCCGCTTATCGCGCCCATGTCGACCGTGCGGTGACGGTGTGGCTGCGCGAGACCTCCGACGCGGCGCTGGAGCGGGCGCTGCCGATCCTGGAGATCGGGCTCTACCACGAGCAGCAGCATCAGGAGCTGATGTTCACGGACCTCCTGCACGCCTTCGCGCAGAACCCGCTCGATCCGGTCTACGATCCCGCCTGGTCGATGCCCACGGCGCAGGCAAACGCCGGCAAGGCTGCCCTGGAAAGAGGCATCGCCCGGATCGGCCACGCGGGCCAGGGCTTCGCCTTCGACAACGAGAGCCCCGAGCACGATGTGCTGATGCTCGGCACCACCATCGACCGCGGCCTCGTCACGAACCGCGACTGGCTCGCCTTCATGGCCGATGGCGGCTACGCGCGCCCCGAGCTGTGGCTCAACGAGGGCTGGCTCTGCGTGCAGCGCGACGGCTGGGAGGCGCCGGGCTACTGGCGGCGCGAATCCGATGGCTGGTCGACGATGTCGCTCGCCGGCCGCAGGGCCGTCGATGCGGACGCGCCCGTGACCCATGTCAGCTATTTCGAGGCCGACGCCTATGCCCGCTGGGCGGGGCGCGACCTGCCGACGGAGGCCGAGTGGGAGGTCGCCGCCCGCGACGGCCTGATCGACGACGCCTTCGGCCTCGTCTGGCAATGGACCCGCAGCGCCTACGGCCCCTATCCGGGCTACCGGCCGGTGGCCGGCGCGCTCGGCGAGTACAACGGCAAGTTCATGTCGAGCCAGTACGTGCTGCGCGGCTCCTCGGTCGCCACGCCGGACGGGCATGCGCGCCCGGGCTACCGCAACTTCTTCTATCCCCACCAGCGCTGGCAGTTCACGGGTCTGAGGCTCGCCGACGCGCGAGGTTGATCGCCCATCCCGCCCTCCACCTCCCGTGGTCCCGGAGAAAGCCGTTGACGATCGATCCCCGCCTGACGGAAACCAGCCCCGCCGCCCCGATCACCGAGGACGGGCTGTTCCTGGCCGATGTCTGGAACGGGCTCGGCGCGAGCCCGAAGGCGCTGCCGGCCAAGTACTTCTACGACGCCGCCGGCTCCGGCCTGTTCGAGCAGATCACCGCCCTGCCGGAATATTATCCGACCCGGACGGAGCTCGGCATCCTCGACGCGCGCGGCCCCGAGATCGCCGCGCTGCTGCCGAAGGGCGCGGCGCTCGTCGAGTTCGGAAGCGGCTCGACGGCCAAGCTGCGGCGCCTCCTGCGCCATTTGCCCGAGCTCTCGGCCTACCTCCCCGTCGATGTCTCGGGCGAGTTTTTGCGCGAGCAGGCCGAGACTTTGCGGGGCGACTTCCCCGACCTCGCGGTCGAGCCAGTGGTGGCCGACTTCACCCGGCCCTCGAAGCCCTC
>NZ_BPRD01000388.1 GCF_022179745.1 Methylorubrum podarium | reverse complement strand
TGCTGCCCGTGTCAAAGCTTTTGATTTAACAATGAAAATTTATACTGTAATAGTGGGTCAAATAGAAGACTTCGTTGATCGGAAATTCGGAAATGATTTATATAACAATCCGAGTCATATTGACAAAAGTATGGTCATCACAGCAGGTTATATGATGGAAAGACATCACTTATTAGATGGAATGCTTAAAAATATTTCTACAAATGTGAAATTTGTTGGAAATTATCGCAGTACTGACAGCGCCGAATTTATTATGAAAAATAACGATGTTGAGCTTCTATCGAATGCGCTTTCGAGCCGCTTATACCCTATGGCTGATTGGACTAGCAAGAGAGAAGTAAGAAGTTGCTTTTTGATAAAACTATTTTTCAAAACAATCTAATAACGTGCTATTTGATAAATCATCGGAGCTAGATCATGATCTCAACAAAATCAACAAAGGTCTTCGCTCTTCGATACCATCTTTCTGCGATGCTTACCATGATTGAGCGTCGTCTTAACTTACAAAAGGTAATAACTTAGAGCCAAGTAATAGCGTTGGCAAACGCTCGGATCTTCCTATCAGCGCGTTCTATGAAAGCCGATCTCCCAAATTCGTAGCCGCACCATCAATTGCCTCAGCCACACCAGTTCTGCTGGACACCAATAGGATCGGCAAGCTAACAGGTCTCGAACTGGCGGATCTGAATATCTGGAGGGATATCATCGAAAATGGCATCGCGAAACTCGGCGAAGTGACGTCGCTCGTAAACATAGGCATCATTAAAATTCTTTCAAACGACTATGTATTCTATACAGCTCGCAATGCCGTGCATGATTTATCACCTGAGTGCAGCCAGTCAGGCCAGGAGACACGTCCTCAGGCCGAGTTGAATTGACGCGTGCTGTGATAACTAGAAACTACTGGTCATTGCGCGGCACAGACAACGTATATCTCGTGTCTGGCGGTCAAATCAACTGGGATTCAGGGTAAATCAAAGTCAAATATAATGGCAAATATTTCCTTATTGGTACAGAAGGGAATCCTGCCGGTCGGGTACCAGGAGTCTCTACACCCTTGGGAATTGGGCGAAGGGGGCTTGACCCCGGCCGTGAGGGATAGTCCAACTAGTCCGCCAAAACTGAGCTTTAGGACAGTGGCCCGTCTTAGCACCGCAAAGTCCGCCACGGGCCATAATACATGGTCGCGTATCGAGATCCTGCTACGTCTACACCGGGACGGTACGGTCCTGAGGACTGCAGGCAACGAGCGCGAACTCCAGCAGCTCGTCGACAACGGCTGGGTCCAGCCGCAGCCCGGCAAGGCGCGTACCTTCGAAATCGCTTCGCAGAAGGCCCGCAGCAGCATCCAGCGGCGCATCAAGGCCCTATGGCCAGGGTGGGAGGAGGAGGTGGCGCACGCCGTCGCCGCTGACCGCGACCCGTTCCAGGAGGCGTCCTACACGGACCGGGGCCGGCTCGATCTCCTGCACCTGCCAGCCGGTGGAGGCCAGGCCGCTTACCGTCTCCTGCGGCAGGTCGTGGACGAGATCGAGCGCCGGCACGAGGGCATCGCGATCGGGCTCAAGCGCAACCGCGACGGCACCATACAGCTGGACGTCCGCGCCGACCCCACGCTCGCCAAGAAGCTCGGGAGCCTTGAGGACGAGGTGCTCCGGCTCCGGCGCCAAGTGGCATCGGCCTGGGCGCGCATCCGCGAGCAGAACGACGAGATCGAGGGGCTCGAACGTCGCCGCGATAAGCTGATCGCCAGCATTGCGACGGGTGGCGAGCCCGAGAGGCCCCGGCGCGCCGCCATCCTGTTCATGGACGTGGAGGGGTTCTCCGCCCTCGACACCGGCGAGAAGGCGAGGATCGTCGAAATCCTGTGGGGCGTCGCCGCCCTGAGGATCAGGGGAGAAGACGTCGCCGTCTGCAATACCTGGGGCGACGCGGTCATGGCCGTGTTCAACGACCCGAACGCCGCCCTGCACTGCGCCTTCGATTTCATTAAATCCCTGCAAGCCGTTTCGCTGCGCGGTCGCGTCGGCCTGTCCTACGGGCGCGTGCTGCTGAAGTACAACCCGTTGCGCAACCGCGACGATGTCGTCGGGCGTAGCGTCGATGAGGCAGCCCGCCTCGAGCCCCTCGTCAAGGAGGCCGGTGACAACGCGGCGGTCTTGGTGACCACTCCTTTCGACGACCTGCCCGACCTCGACCGCAGCTCGTTTCGCTTCTTCCCAATCCGCCTGCGGCTGCGCAAAGGCGTTGGCGGGCTTCGCGCCGGCGAGACGATCCCATGCCTGCGAGTCGAGGACGGCAGGAACGTGCCATGACGCGCCTGCGCCGGGCGCGGCCACCGGCCCCGAAGCACCGGGAGGGGAGGTGATGTCGGCCTCGCAGTCCGTCCAGAAGTACCTGGGCGACAGCTTCGAGATGAGGCTGGAGCGGGCGCACGTGGCCCTCCTGCTTCTCATCCACGAACGCTTGGCCGGGGGCGACACGCGCACGAGCCTGTCGTTGCCGGAACTCCGCTCGTTGGTCTGTCACGTCGATCACCTGTTCGGTGCCGACGCGGACGAGCCGACGGCCCGCCGGGCCCAGGCCGCGATCCGTGCCCTGGAGGAGGCGCGCGTGTTGATGCGCGCCGATCTCCTCGGACACGCCGCCGTCGTCCCGGAGTGGCGGCCGACCGGGATCGGACAGGCGATCTGCGAATACATCCTCGCCGCGCCTGTGTCGGCCGACACTCTCGCGGCCATCCTCGCCGCGGTCACCGGCACCCTGGCCGACGTCGCGGCGCACGCCGAGGCACTCGCCCCGGAGGCGGATTGGGACGCTGCCGTGATCCTGCGGCTGCGGCACGTCGTCGAGACCGTCACGCGCTCGGTACAGGGCTACCAAGCCATGCTCGACGAGAAGCAAATCCGCCTGCGCCAGGAGGTGCCGGGCATCGTTCGGGAGCGCTCCAAGGGCGCCCTGGAGAGTGCCATGGCGATGCTCAACGACATGACCGTCACCATGGCGGACCTTCGCCGAGCGCTGCTCGAGCGGGTCGACCAAGCCACCCTTCAAGTGCAGCGGATCGTCGACGCTGCCCGCGTAGCGGGGTCGCACGAGACGGCTGCCGCGGCCGATGCCACGCTCGCTCGGCTGGAGCAGATCGTCGCCTGGTCCACGGAACGCAGCGACCTGTGGTCGGAGTATTACCGCTGGATCACCGGGCACCTGCGGCTGCTCCTCAGGGTCGATCCGAACCGTGAGGTCTCGACGGCTCTGCGGCGCGTGCTCCAGATCTGGCCGGACGACGGGCCCGGCCTCCCCCTGTGCGCGCCCGAGTCCCTGCGTGTCCTCGACGATGAGGTGCTGCTGGAACGGTCGCCCACGCGGACGCGACGGCCGCGCGATTGGGACGCGGCTCTGGCCGCTGCCAGCCCGGACCTCGACCTGCCCCTGCAAGTCAGCCTCCTGGCCAACGAGATCGTCGCCGCTTTCGAAGCCGAACTGGAGGAACGCGGGGCGGCTTCGTTCGCGCCCATCCTGCGAGCCCGGATCGACGTGCCGCTCACCCTTCTCGGCGCAGCCGCCGGACAGGCCCTGCAGACCCTGCTCGTCCGGCACGTACCGCCCCGGTCGCGGTTCGTGCGGTGGGTTCACGTCCGGGACGGGGCGGAGGTGAAGGAATACGATGTCAGCCGGCAGTGACTTCGAGACCCTCGCGGACGCCATGCGGCACCCGCTGTTTCCACGGGCCGACGTGGCGCTCCGGGCCGGCGTCCACGTCACGCGCACGTCGGACGAAACGCTCTACGAATTCCTGAGCCTCGGCCACGACGTGCTTTCGGAGCACTTCGCCCGCTACGGCGCGACGCTCCAGCACGCGCCGGACGGCTTCTACTGGCTCGAGCCGGCGGGCGACCCCTCCGCCTGCCTCCTGTCCATCCGTCACCTGAGCGAGGGGGAGATGCTCGTCGCCATCGTCGTGACGGTGCTCACCTTCGATGCCGACCGCGCGGACGAGGCGCTCGCGTCCGGCGGCCTGATCACCGTCGCCGAAATCCTGAGGACCTTGGAGGCGCTTGGCGACCAGCGACAGCTGATGGCGGTGGCGGGCGTGCGCGCGCCGCACAACCTCACGCCGCAGAGGATCCGGGGGGCGGTCATCAATCACCTGCGCCAGATCGCGGCCATCGGTCTGGTTGCTTTCGCGAATGATTCTCGCGAGGCCGTGCGCACGACCGAGGCCATCGCCCGGCTCGTGCATTTCGCTCAGCGCTTCGCCGCGCAGGTCGGCCCCGACCAAAAGCCGCGGCAGGGGAGCGCCGCGCCGGCCGAACCGATCGATCCGAGAAGGGAGGCTGACGATGGCAGGTGACGGCCTCCGCCTGCTCGTCCTCGTCAACTGGGATGGCTTTCCCTACGAGGCGTTCGAGCTTGACAGCACTGTGACCTCCCTGTGCGGGGATAACGGGTCCGGCAAGACGACGATCCTGACGGCGGCTTATCTCGTCCTCTTGCCTGATCTGTCGCTGGTCCGCGTGCGTCCGGTCGCCAACGCCCAGCACGCCACCGGCGACATCGCCGCGCGCATCGATGCCAACGAGACTTTCGCCTACAGCGCGCTGGTGGTTGAGCATGGGGGTGATCTGACCCTGTGCGGCGTTCACCTGGAGCGAAAGCCCGGCGGCGGCCTCAAGCCGTCGCCATTCTTGATCCGCAACATTCCGTCGGCGCTCCTCGACGCTCTGCGGGATCTGTTCACCGACTTCGACGGCGACGGCGAGCTCGGCCGCGATCTCCGCGACCTCGCGCAGATGGCGCTCGAGCGCGGCCTGGATTTCCACCGCTGCGCGACGGTCGAGGAGTATCTGTCCGATCTCTTCCAGCTCGGGGTGGCGCCCCGCGCCATGACCACGCCCGATGACCGCCGGCAATACGGGCGTCTGTTGGAGACTTCCCTGCACGGTGGCCTGTCCGCGGAGATCGTCCGCGGGCTGCGCGAATACATACTCGCCCCGGAGCCGCGCGTGGACCGCATCCTGTCGACCATGCAGGATAACGTGCAGGCCTGCCGCCGCAGCCGCCTCGAAGTCGAGCGCACGAGCGAGAACCTCGCACGCCTCGAGAGACTCGTACGAGCGCTCGACGCGTTCACCGTGGCCGAGGGCATGGCCATCGGCGGGGCGGTCGCGGAGGCCCGCGGCCGACTGCGGGCCTCGCTCACCCGCAAGCGCGCTCTCGCCCGGAGTCTCGCGGGCTTCGATTCCGACGTGGCGGAGGCGGCCGAGCGCATCATCGAACTCGAGGCGGAGCAGCAGCGGCGGGAACGACTGAATCGGTATCTGTCGGGACGAGCCGAGCGGGCCCTGACGCGGGTAAGGGAGGAACGGGACCGGCTCGGGAACGCGCAGGCTTCCGCGCAGGATCGGCTCCGGGCCGCCGACCAAGCCCATTCGCTGGCGCGTCGCGTCCGCTCCCTCCTGCAGAAGCGAGAGCCGGCGAAGGCGCGAGGCAAGTCATGGGCCGCCGGCAATCGACTCGCCGAACTCCTGGCTGGCCTCGAAGAGACGCTTGCCGCCGCGCAGGGGGCAGACGCGAGCATGCGCGCCTCGCTCAAGGAGATCGAAGTCACGCTTGCGGCGCTGGAACGCCCCAAGGGGGTGCCCCCGGAACTGGCCGAAGCGGCCGCTCTGACCGGCGGCACGCCCGTGAGCGAACTGTTCGAGGGCGGCGACGCAGAGGAGTTGCGCGAGATCGAAGCCCAGCTCGGCCCCCTGGCTCGCCAAGGCCTTGTCGTCGCCGAGCCGCTGGCGGCCGCCCGCACGCTGGCGCGCGTTGGCGTCGGCGGCGCGGAGCTCTGGCTGACATCCTCGCCGGCTCCCCATCGGAATCGGACGGGGCAGCGCATCGGCGTGAGCTGGATCGATGAGACGACCGACAGCGTGCGCCTGACCAGACTTCCTCTCAGCACCACCCTCGGGAGGGCGGCGCGCGAGCGCCGCATCGAGGAATTGGGCGCGCAACGCGCCAGGCTGGAGACCGAGCAGCGGGCGGCTTGCGAGATCGCGACACAGGCACAGCGCTTGGCCTTCGAGGCCGAGCGCGTCGAGCACGACCTGTTGCCCCTGACAATGGTGGGACTGACGCGCGCCCTCACTCAAGCAAAGGCGGAGGCGAGGCACATTGGCGAACGCTTGGCCGCCCTCGACGAGGTGAAGGCCCAGCACGAAATCGATTGGCGCAACCGACATGCCGCCAATGCACGCGCATCGGAGCGGCTAAGGTCAGCGATCGAGCGGGCGACGGAGCGGCTCCGGTCGACGCACGAGGGCCAACGCGACACGCGCCAGAAGGCGGCCCAGCAAGCTCGCGAGCACGAGACCCCCCGGTGTGAACTGCGCGCCGCGATGACCTCCTGGGCCGCCATCAAGGGGCTATCGCTGCCCGCGTGGTTACGGGAGGAGCCACCCGAAGCGAGCGAGCGATACCGGCGGCGTGACAGGCTGCGCGACCTGCTACAGGAAACGGAAGGGACCGAGGCGCTCGCCGCGCTCCAGGCGGACGGGCCCAACCCGGGTATCCTGCTCCGTGACATGCACCGCGCGACGACGGCGCACATCCGCAATCTCCATCCCCTCGACATCGGCGAGGTGGACACGATCGAGGCCATCGTGGCGCTGCGCGGGCGCCTCGAACGGCTGGGCCGGCAATTGTCCGAGCACCAGGATCAGCTGCAGGTCAGCGCGGGCGAGGTGTCGACCGCGCTGCAGAGCCAAGTCAGCGGGGCCACCCGTCGCATCGCTCGCCTGTCGCAGGATTTTGGGGAGACGAGCTTCGGTACCATCCGCGCCGTTCGCGTGAGGGCCGTTCCGCAAAAGAACCGTCTGGAGTTTCTCGAGGCGCTGCGCCGCCAACCAGACTTCTTCGCCCGGTCGGACAAGTCGATCGAAGTCGCCTTGCAGGAACTTTACCGAGCCGCGACCGGCGTCGATGCCCAGGATTTCGCCCCCCTCGACTATCGGCGCTACATCGAGCTCGTCATCGAGATCTGCGGCGCCGACGGCAGTTGGCGCGACGCCCGTCAAGCCTCGACTGGAGAACTGGTCGGCTCGGGGCTCGCCGTGATTCTGATGATCCTGCGCTCCTGGGCACGCGATTCCCGCAGCCGAACGCCGGTCCGTCGCCTGCCGCTCCTCCTCCTCGACGAAGGCGCGCGCTTCGACAGGAACTCCTTCGCCATGGCCGTGGATCTATGCCGTGCGACCAAGACCCAGATGATCGTCGCCCTGCCCGGCATCCCGCTCGCAAGCAACATCACCATTCATACGGTCGTGCGCGCGCCGCTGGCCAACGGCCGCAGCGTGGTCGTCGTGCGCACCTTGCGAGGTTTCGGCGGCGAGGCGGCCGAAGACCGTAGAACCCCGAGATCATCCGATAGCGAACAGATGCTCGCTCGCGAATCGTCTACCGAGGCGGTCGGAGCAGTGCTGGAGGGGCGGAGTCAATCAGCCCAGGATGTGGATCTCTCAGCTAGGAATGGCGAGCACGCAAACAACAACGTCTTAACTGCCGGTGGCGCTTAGCAGGCGTAGACCTGCACCTTATCGTAGCGAAGGGCCACCTCACCAAGTTCCTTGGGGATGAGCATGTCATGTGCTTCCCGATACAGCGCCATCCCAAGATCCTAACTGAGCTTCAAGTAAGCGAGGAGATGACCACGACGGCACCGCGCGAAGCGGCTTGAGTGAGGCCGCGGTGTAGATGGGGCGCGGACTCGAGCCGCCGGTCTCCTCGCGCAGGATCGCGACGATCTGCTCTGCTGTGAACCTTGACCACTTCATCGTGCATCCACTGGAACATTTTTGGTTTGAGCAGAGGCGCTGAGGCGGGGTTCACGCGGAGCGATGCATAGCCCGGCTTGAAACAGAATAAAAATTCGATATCAATGAGATAGACGTTCGCAGACATATTCTGCTTGGCCCGCCAATTCCGTACAGAACTGCGAACGCCGGACACGGCTTCGCCGCCCGAACCGGTCAGGGCATTCTCCAGGCTCTCCTTGTCGCCGACGA
>NZ_BPRD01000387.1 GCF_022179745.1 Methylorubrum podarium | reverse complement strand
ACCGCCCGCGCCGCCCGCCGCTGCCGGATCACCGCCGCCACTCCGCCCGCCGGCGCGAACACCCGATACAGCGTCGAGCGCGACGGCCCGAACGGCGCGCGCAGGCTCTCGGCCCCGAAATCCGGCCGCGTCGCCTCGCGGTCGAGGAAGCGCCGGGCCATCGACCGCGACCGGCTCGCTTACCGCAGCCTCGGACACCAGCCTCGGCACGATCAGGCCGACGAGGCGCGTGAGATCGACCCGCAGGTCCATCCCGCCCTTCCGATCGCCCGGCAGGCAATCTCCGGCCCGCCTCGGATCGGCGTCTGCGGATCCTTGATTCGACGCGCGTTCCTTCGACGGATCGGTGACCGCTTCGTCGGACGGCTCTCTCGCGGCCTCCGCATCCGGACGGACGAAAAATCTGTCCAGTTTGGACTAGCCCCGCGACAAAGCTTCCGATCGAGGTCGGTGAAGTGTTGATCCGCCGGCTTGATTTGTGTTCTATAGACCGAGTCCCGCTTTTGTGGGCCGCGTAATCTGAATTTGTCCCCGGGGCCGGGCTGGCCGAAGGCCGTCCTTGCGGACGCGGCGGTGAACGGCGCTCGGGATCCAAGTCCGTCAGGACCTGTCGGCGCTGCGGAGAGGAGCGGGGTGATGGTGCGCCTTGATGACGAAGTGCGGCGGGATCACCCGCCCGAGGCTCTCCGGTAGGCGGCTTTCCTCGTGAATCGATCGTCATGGCGTGCCTGCGCCGTCATCGTCCTGGCGGCGCTGCCGTCCGCGCGCGGCGCCCTCGCGCAGACGGCGTCGCAGATCACGCCGCCCTCGTTCAGCCCGCCGTTGCAGCGCAGCGGCGGCGGCCTCGCCATTCCCGAGGGCGTCGGACCCGCCGCGCCCGCAGGCGCCGAGCGCCTCTCGCTACGGGTCGGACGCCTGCGCATCGAGGGGGCGCCGGCGGGCGGCGGGGAGGCCGACGCGGCCGCCCGCGATCTGAGCGCCCGCCTGTCCGGCCGGTCCATCACCGTCGCCGACCTGTTCGCCGCCGCCCGCGACCTCGAACAGGCCTACGCCGCGCAGGGCTTCGCGCTGGTGCGCGTCGTCCTGCCCGCCCAGCAGCTGAAGGATGGCGGCGACGTGCGCCTGCTCGTCGTCGATGGCGAGATCGAGCGCATCGACGTCGCGGCGCTGCCCTCCGAGATCCGCGCCCGCATCGCCGCCGTCCTCGCCCCCCTCGTCGGACGCCCCGGCCTGACGCTCGCCGAGATCGAGCGCCGCGTGCTGCTGGCCGGCGACACGCCCGGCACCGTCCTGCGCTCCACGCTCGCCGCCGGCAGCCGCCCCGGAGGCACCGTCCTCGTGGTCGAGGCGCGCTATAAGCCCGTCACCGGGCTGGTCTCCACCGACAACGTGCTGGCACGAAGCCTCGGCACCTACACCCTCGGCACCGGCCTCGACCTCAACTCTCCGACGGGGAACGGCGAGAGCCTGTATTTCCGCGCCTCGGGTGCGCCGTATGCCGGCGGCGAGCGCAGCTTCCTCGGCGCGGAGCCGCGCAACCGCGCGCTTGCCCTCGGCCTGATCCTGCCGCTCGGGATCGACGGGCTCACCCTCAACCTGGAGGCCACCGACGCCCGCACCGCGCCGCGGGCCGTGCCCGGCACGCTCGGCATCGCCTCGGACTTTTCGCGCTACTCGACCCGGCTGCGCTACCCCCTGATCCGCTCGCGCGCCCTTACCCTGAACTGGGACGCCGCCTTCGACGCGCAGGAGGAGCGCGTCGACGTCGTCTCGCCGGTCGATGCGCCGCTCACCCTCGACCGCCTGCGCATTGCCCGCACCGGCGGCGACCTCGTCTGGTTCGCCCCGAGCGAGGCGGTGGTCACCGCGCGGCTTGCCGCCTCCTTCGGCCTCGACGGGCTCGGCGCCCGCGTGGCGCCGCCCCCCGGCTCGGCGCAGGTGCCGCTGTCGCGCCTCGGCGTGCGGCCGGACTTCCAGAAGCTGGAGGCGGCGCTGGCCGTCACCCAGCCGCTGGCCGAGCACCTCACCCTCGACCTCCGCGCCCGCGCCCAGACCGCCTTCAACCAGGCGCTGCCGCGCTCCGAGCAGATCGGGCTGGCCAGCCTGTCGGGCCTGTCGAGCTTCGATGCCGGCCTGTTCCAGGGCGACGAAGGCTATGTCGTGCGCGCCGAGGCGCAGTTCCCCTTCCTCGTGCCGGTCACCCTGCCCTTCGCGCTGCACTCGATCCCGGCGCAGCTCGGCACCGGCCTACCGCCGGAGGACGCCACGCCCGGCGCGGTGGTGATCGCGCCCTACGCCTTCGGAGCCGTCGGCCTGACGCGGCAGCAGCGCCCGACCGCGCTGGAGCGGCCGATGACCCGCGGCCTCGCCTACGGCGCCGGCCTGCGGCTCGCCGCGGCGCCGTCCTCGAGCTTCACCAACGCGTCCGCGAGCGTCGAACTCGGCCGGGCGGAGCGCTCGGACCTTCTGCCCGCCGACACCCGCCTGACCTTCACCGTCGCCCTGCAGTTCTGAGTCAACGAGCGCCATGGCCCCTCCCGCCTCGTCCCGCGCCTTCACCCGCGCGCTGCTGGCCTCGACCGCGCTGGTCGGCGTCGGTCTCGTTCCGCTGCGCGCCGAGCCGCTGCCGACCGGCGGGCAGGTGGTCTCGGGCGGCGTCACCCTCGGCCGTCCGTCGGGCGGCGCGCTGGCGATCACGCAGTCCTCGCAGACCGCCATCGTCAACTGGCAGGGTTTCTCCATCGGCCAGGGCCACCGGGTCGAGATCCGCCAGCCGGACGCGTCCGCGGCGATCCTCAACCGGGTGACGGGGGCGACGCCCTCGACCATCGCCGGCCGGCTCGACGCCAACGGGCAGGTCTACCTCGTCAACCCCAACGGCATCACCATCACCCGGACCGGCCGGGTGAACGCGGCGGGCTTCGTCGCCTCCTCGCTCGGCATCTCGGACGAGGACTTCAAGGCGGGCCGGCGCGCGTTTCGCGGCTCGGGCGCCTCGGCCCCGGTGACGAACCGCGGCGCGGTCACGATCGGGCGCGGCGGCTACGCGGCGCTGATCGGCGGGCAGGTGACGAACACCGGCACGATCTCGGTGCCGATGGGCAAGGTGGGCCTCGGCGCGGGCGAGCGGGCGACGCTGGATCTCTCCGGCGACGGGTTTTTGCAAGTCGCGGTGCCGACGCGGGCCAAGGGTCGCGGGGCGCTGGTGTCGAATGCGGGTGTGATCGCGGCCGATGGCGGCTCGGTGACGCTGAGCGCGGCGGCGGCGCGGGACATGGCGCGGCAGGCGGTGAACCTGTCGGGGGTGGTCGAGGCGCGCTCGGTCGCGGGGACGAACGGCCGCATCACGCTCTCGGGCGGGGACGGCGCGGTGGCGGTGACCGCGAGTGCCCGGCTCGACGCCTCGGGCCGGGACGGAGCCGACGGCGGCCGGGTGACGATCCGCGGCGGGCGGCTCGCCGTGGCCGGGACGGTGGACGTGTCCGGCGCCAGGGGCGGCGGGGCGCGGCTGCACGCGCGCGAGACGCTCGCGCTGTCGGGGGCGGTCGCGGCGGAGGGCCGGACGGGCCGGCGCGGGCGCGTGGTGGCGACCGCGCCGGCGATCGCCACGCACGCGGCGCTGATCGAGGCCTCGGGCGCGACCGGCGGCGGCACGGTGCGGATCGGCGGCGGGCGCGAGGGCACGGGGCGGCTGGCGCACGCGCGCAGCGTGGACGTGGACGCGGCGAGCACGATCCGGGCGGATGCCACGGTGAACGGCGACGGCGGCGACGTGGTGGTGTGGTCGGACGCGGCGACGCGCTTTGCCGGCACGATCACCGCGCGCGGCGGGGCGCAGGGCGGCGACGGCGGGCAGGCGGAGGTGTCGTCGAAGGGCGTGCTGTCATATGCCGGCTTCACCGATCTGACGGCGGCCAAGGGGTCTTTCGGCACGCTGCTGCTCGATCCGTACAACGTCACGATCGCGAACGGCGCGCAGACCACCGGGAGCGGGTTTACGGCCAATGCCGACGACTCGGTGATCAATGCCGGGACGCTGCTGACGGCTCTGGGCAGCGCCAACGTGACGGTCTCGACCGGCACCGCGGGGTCGGCGGGCAACCAAGCCGGCAGCATCACGCTGGCGGCGGGCGCGCCCTTGTCGTGGAACACGGGGGCGACGCTGACGCTGCAGGCGTCGGGTGCGGTGACGCTCAATAGCGCGATCACCGCGCCGGCGGGTGGTCTGACGATCGCGGCGGGGCCGGACCCCTCGACGGCGAGCGCGGCCATCGCGGTGGCGCGGTTCACCCTCGTCTCGGGCAACTGGGTGCAGAACAGTGCCACGCTGCCGGGCTTCGCGGCGGGGGATTTCCGGGTGGGGGGCGGTCCGTTCCTGCGGGCGGCGGGCGGATCGGGGACGAGCGCGGATCCGTACCGGCTCACCGACATCTACGGCGTGCAGGGCATGGGCACGTCGGGGCCGTACCGGGCCGCGCGCTACCAACTCGCCGCCGAGATCGATGCCCGGGGCACGGCGGCCTGGAACGCCGGGTTGGGGTTCGCGCCGGTGGGATCCAGGCCCGCGCCGTTCACGGGCTCGCTGGACGGGGCGGGGCACACGATCACCGGGCTGACCATCGCCCGGCCGGGCCAGGACAATGTCGGGCTGATCGGTTTTCTCGGCAGCGGCGGCCGGGTAAGCAGCCTCGGCCTCGTCGGCGGCAGCGTCTCGGGCGCGAACTACGTGGGCAGCCTGGTCGGATACAACACCGGCGGTACGGTGAGCCAGTCCTACACCACCGGCAGCGTCACGGGCGGGTTCGTCGTGGGCGGCCTCGTCGGGGCCAACGAAGGCGGCGAGGTGAACCAGTCCTACGCCAGCGGCCGCGTCACGGGCGGCACGGGCTCCTCCTACATGGGCGGCCTCGTCGGGCTCAACGTCAACGCCAACGGCGCGGTGACGGAGTCCTACGCCACCGGCAGCGTCACCGGCGCGTTCTATGTCGGCGGCCTCGTCGGGTCCAACGGCGGCGGCACGGTGCGCCGGTCCTACGCCAGCGGCCGCGTCACGGGCTCCTCCATCGTAGGCGGCCTCATCGGGATCAACGGCGGCACGATCGACACGAGCTACTGGGACACGCAGAGCACGGGCCGGGCAACCGGCATGGGCCTTGGCTCGCCGGCCGGCGCCACCGGACTGACCTCGGCGCAGGCGCGCGACGCGGCGAGCTATGCCGGCTGGAATTTCTCGACCGTCTGGTACCAGACCGGCGACCTGCGCCCGATCCTGCGGTCGGAAGCGGTGCAGGTCGGGGGCAGGTCGCCGGTCTGGTACCAGACGGTCGAGAAATTCCAGCCGGCATAGCTCGCCGCGTCGCGCGCCTGCGCCGAGGTCAGTCCGGTGGCGCCGGCCGGCGAGCCAAGGCCCATGCCGGTTGCCCGGCCCGTGCTCTGCGTGTCCCAGTAGCTCGTG
>NZ_BPRD01000386.1 GCF_022179745.1 Methylorubrum podarium | reverse complement strand
CGGCGCCGAGGCCGTGCTGTCCGAACTCTCGGTCACGGGGAGCGGCGAGCGCGCGGGCGGTCCCGTCGTCGGATACCGCGCCACACGCTCGGCCACCGCGACGCGGACGGACACGGCGTTGCGCGACACGCCGCAATCGATCCAGGTCGTCCCGCGCGAAGTCCTGGTCGATCAGCAGGATGTGCGCCTCACCGACGTGCTCACCAACGTCAGCAACGTCCAGCCGGGCGGCACCATCCAGGGCCGCTCCGACACCTACATCCTGCGCGGCTTCCGCACCCAGACCTACGCCATCGACGGCCTCGTGCTGAACCCGGCCAACGCGTTCCAGCCGACGCAGCGCGACCTCGCCAACGTGGAGCGGGTGGAGGTGCTGAAAGGTCCGGCCTCGGTCCTCTACGGCCAGGGCGATCCCGGCGGCCTCATCAACATCGTCACGCGCCAGCCCACCCTCACCCCGTCGGCCGACGTGACGGTTCAGGGCGGCTCGTTCGCGTTCCGGCGGGTGCAGGGTTCGGTCTCGGGGGCGATCCCGAGCGTGGAGGGGCTCGCCGCCCGCTTTACCTTCGCCACGCAGGACGAGGCGACCTTCCGCGATTTCGGCGGGCCGGAGAACTCCCGGCACTTCTTCGCCCCGGCCTTCGTCTGGACGCCCGACCCGTCGACGCGCGTCTACCTCAACGCCGAGTTCACCCGCCAACACAGCCAGTACGACGAGGGCCTGATCGCCTTCCGCGGCCGGGTGCCGCTCGACAACGTCCGCCGCTTCTACGGCGAGCCGTGGTCGCGCTACTATGGCGAATCGAACTCGATCACCCTGCTCGCCGAGCACGACGTCAACGAGAACCTGACCCTGCGGCAGGCCGTGAACGGCCAGTGGGGATCGTTCGATCTCCTGGCGACCCGGGCGACGGGCGTGAACGCCGCCGGGACCACGGTGACGCGGCGCCTGACGGAGGGCGATTCGATCTACCACTCCATCGACAGCCGGACGGAGGCGGTCGGACGCTTCGTCGATCCGTTCGGCTTCCGCCACACGGCCCTGGCCGGCTTCGAGATCGTCGACGGCTACCGCCACCCCTTCACCACGCAGGGGACGGCGACCTCGGTCTCCTTCCTCAACCCGATCCGGGGCTCGGTGCCGCAGGTCGGCACGCTGACCCTGCAGAGCGATCTCAGGCAGAAGCTCAGCCTGTTCGGGATCTACCTGCAGGACCAGATCGAGTTCTTTCCCGGCCTGCAGCTCGTCCTCGGCGTGCGGTTCGACACGGCCGATCAGCTCTACTTCCAGCGCACGCCGACCACGCGGACGATCCCGCCGGAACAGAACCTCACCGGCACCTCGCCGCGGGTCGGCCTCGTCTGGCGGCCGGTGGAGCCGCTCACGCTCTACGGCAGCTACACCACCTCCTTCGTCCCGCAGACCGCCAACGTCCTCAACGTCGCGAGCCCGCCGCCGGAGACCGGCGAGCAGCTGGAGGTCGGCGCCCGCTTCGACCTGATCCCCGACCGGCTCACGGTGAGCGCCGCCGCCTTCCGCATCCTGCGGGCGAACGTCGCCGCCTCCGATCCGGTCAATACCGGCTTCTCGATCATCACCGGCGAGCAGCGCGCGCAGGGGTTCGAGGGCGACATCGCCGGCGAGATCCTGCCGGGCTGGAAGATCATCGGCGGGATCGGCTATCTCGATGCCACGGTCACGAAGGATTCGACCGTCGCCGTCGGCAGCCGGCTGCCCGCGGCGCCGGTCTTCAGCGCCAGCGTCTGGTCGACCTATCAGTTCCAGGGCGGTCCGCTGCGGGGCTGGGGCTTCGGCGGCGGCCTCACCTATGTCGGCGAGCGCTTCGGCGACATCACCAACACCTACAAGGTCGGCGCCTATGCCCGCCTCGACGCGGCCGTGTTCTACGAGATCGACCCGACCTGGCGCTTCGCCGTCAACGGCCGCAACCTCACCGACCGGCGCTACATCGAGCAGCCGTTCAACCAGTTCAACAACCTGCCCGGCGCGCCCCTGACGGTGCTCGCCAGCCTGAGCGCGCGCTACTGAGGACGGGGCATCCCCAGAATCGAGCGCCCTGATCGGAGCGTCATGCCCTCCGCCTTCTCTCCCGCCCGCACCCTGCTCTTCCGCCTGCACTGGGCGCTCGGCCTCACCGCCGGGCTCGTGCTCGCGCTCATGGGAGTCACGGGCGCCCTGATGAGCTACGAGGAGGCGATCACCGCCCTGGCCAACCGCGACCGGGTGGAGGTCGCGGCGGCCCCCGACCGGCCGCTGCTCGCGCCCTCGGCCCTGGCCGCGCGGATCGAGGCGCAGCGTCCGGGGCAGCGGGTCGCCGCGCTGACCCTGTCGGCCGATCCCGGCCGGAGCGCGGTGGCGCGCTTCGCCCGCGACCGGGCCGGCGGCGAGCGGCCCGCGACCGTCTACGCCGACCCCACGGACGGGTCCGTTCTCGGCCCGGTGCGGCTGGAGGCGTTCTTCGCCACCGTGCGGGCGCTGCACCGCTGGCTGCTGATCCCCGGCGAGGGCAAGGGCTGGGGCCGCACGGCCACCGGCCTCTGCGCGATCGCGCTGCTCGTCTTCCTCGCCACCGGGCTCACCCTGCGCTGGCCCGGACGGCACGGCTGGCGGGTCTGGCTCCGGCCGAACCTCGCCCGGCCCGGCCGGGCCCGCTGGTGGTCGCTGCACGCGGTCGCGGGGACGTGGCTGCTGCCGGTCTACGCGGTGGCCGCCCTGTCGGGCCTGTGGTGGTCCTTCGACGGGTATCGCGCGGGCGCGACATGGCTCCTCACCGGCCAGGCGTCGAAGGAGCGATCGGAGGCGCGCGCCGCCGACCACCGGGCCGACCGCACGGTACCCGAGGGCAGGCCGGCGATCGACGCGGCCTGGGCGGCGTTCTCGGCCGCGCACGCGGCGGACCACGCGACCCTGACCCTGCCGGGACCGGAGGCGGCGACGATCCGCATCCGTTGGACCACCCCGGACGTGGTGCTGCGCAACGAGGCCACCTACGACGCCCGCACCGGCGTCCCGCTCGGCGACCAGCGCGCCGCCGCGTCGAGCCTCGGCCGGCGCATCGCCGACAACATGCTCGAAGTGCATCGCGGCCGCTTCTTCGGCGCGCCCGCCGCCCTGCTGTTCTGCCTCGCGGCGCTGGCGCTTCCCGGCTTCTTCGCCACCGGGCTGACGCTCTACGCGCTGCGCCGCCGGGCCGGGCGTCGGCGCGTTCCCGGCCGCTCACCCCGGCCGGCCGAGGCGTCCGCGCGCGGGTGACCGCGCGCCCGCCGCGATCAGCGAACTCGCGGTCCGGGCCGGGGTTCTCGCAAGGACGGGCGAGGGATCGGGACCGGAAATGGGCGTATCATCAACGAGAAACCGCCTGCTTCAGGCGCTGCCGCCGGCGGAGCGGGAGCCGCTCCTGGCGCAGTTCGAGCGCGTGCAGGTGCAGAAGGGCGAGGTCCTCTGGTCCGTCGGGGATCCGCTGGAGTTCGTCTATTTCCCGGAAGCCGGACTGTCCTCGAACGTCGCCGTCATGAGCGAGGGGCGCCGGATCGAGGTCGGCTGCTTCGGCCAGGAGGGTATGGTCAGCACGGCGAGCGTGCTGGGGGCCGATCGCGCGCCGCACGAGCTGATCGTTCAGGTCGGAGGCCCGTGGCTTCGGATCGGCACCGGGGCGTTCCGCGAGGCACTCGGGCGCAGCCCGATCCTGCACGGCCTGCTGCTGCGCTACGCCCACACGGTGATGATGACGGTCAGCCAGACGGCGATGTCGAACGGCGCCTATTCCGTCGAGGAGCGGCTGGCGCGCTGGATCCTCATGGCGCATGACCGGCTGGAGGGCGACGAACTCTCCCTCACCCACGATTTCCTGTCGATCATGCTGGCGACGCAGCGATCGACCGTGACGCTGGCGATCCAGGCGCTCGAGGGCTACGGCGCGATCCAGGCCAGGCGCGCCCTGATCATCGTCCGCGACCGCGGCATGCTCTGCGACCTGGCCGGGAACAGCTACGGTCCGGCGGAGGCCGAGTACGAGCGCCTGATCGGCCCCTTCCGGGGGACGGCGGCCGCGTCGTCCGGCTGAGGGATTTTGGCGGCGGCCTCCTCGTGGTTTGAATCGGACGGTTGGTGTCCCCTGCCGGGGGTGCTTTCGCTCCGTAGCGGGCACCGGCAGCGGTGTTGCGCCGCCTCGAGAGAAGGTGTTGCGCCATCGTCGATTTGCGGCGAAGCCGACACATGCCGATGTCAAAGGGAGGTGATTTCGTGTCTCACGAACCGATCAAGGGACCTGCCTCATACTTTCCCTCCATCGAGAAGAAGTACGCACGTCCTATCGGCGAGTGGCAACAGCTTGTCCGCGACCGACTTCCCGCCAAACATATGGAATTGGTGAAGATCCTGAAGGAGGAGCATGGAATGGGGCACGGCCACGCCAACGCAATCGTCGCTCATGTGCTGTCGACGGAAAAAAGGTAGTCGACTTCAGCTACGCATGCCCCACGATCTCTTCCCAACTCATGCAGACCGCTGTTTGTGGAGCTGCGCGGGTGTGGAGAGATGGACGATCTCCTCGTATTTTTAGCCGTCGACCGGCCTCGGTTCGGGAGTTCGATTCGCAGTTTTATAAGTATTATCTGCCATCATTGCACAGTGATACCGTTTCCGATTGATTGGTTCGGTTCAGCCCCACCCCCGTCATCCCGGGGCCGCGTAGCGGAAACCGGAATCCACCTGTGATGCGCGGCTCAACGTGGCATCAAGGGTGGATTCCGGGTTCGCCTTCGGCGCCCCGGAATGACGGGAAGCAGCACCGAAGGCATCAACCGGAAACCGTATGCAATGTCTTCGAACGGAGCAGCGTGATGCCTTCAGATTGGAGGATATTTTGGTGGCATCCTGCTCTTTACCTTAGTTCCCTCGCTGTGCGGGTTTGGTATGGCAATGTGGAATCAATCGAAACGGAATTTCTGATTTTTTCAATCGGTTGGGTCGCAGCGTTTTTCATATCGATTGGCATAGATCGCGCGTTATCTCGGGTTTCTACAGCCGAAATAGAGCGGGAACGCGACATGATTCGTCGGTTCATTCGTGGAAAAAGTGCCGATCGGACCAACTCCAAGAATGCCCGGAAACAATGATCGTGCAGCGATCATTTCAAGGCGTCGCATCAGGTCCGTGACACGGTTTCAGGCTGAGCGGTTCGGCCATCACCACCGGCATCAGCCGGAAATCGTATCGAACCCCTACACCAGCCCCACCGCCTCCTTCGGGAACCGCATCGAGAAGACCGCGCCCCGCCCCGGTCCCTCGGAGAACGCCTCGGCGCGGCCGCCGTGGAGTTCGGCGATGCGCTTGACGATGGAGAGGCCGAGCCCCGTCGATCCCTCGCCGCCGGTGGGCTTGGCCGAGAGGCGCTGGTAGCGGCCGAAGAGACGGCCGGCATCCTCCGGGGACAGGCCGGGGCCCTGGTCGGCCACCGCGCAGACGTAGTCGCCCGACTCCTCCCGCACGCTCACGGTGATCGCGCCGCCGGGAAAGGAATACTTGATCGCGTTCGAGACGAGGTTGTCGAACGCCTCGCGCAGCCGCTCGGCGTCGCCGCAGAGATGGAGCGGGACCGCCAGATCCAGGGCCAGGCTCTGGCCCTTCGATTCGGCGAGCGGCCGGTTGGCCTCGCAGACCTCGCGGGCCAGCGCGGCTAGGTCGACGGGCTCGCGCCGCAGGGTGATGTCGAGGGCGTCGTTCATGGCGTCGGCCATGAGGCTGTCGATCATGTCGATCAGGCGCGTCGCCGAGGTGCGGATGTGATCGACCTGGGTCCGCATCGCGGTCCGGGCGTCCTCGCTGGCGGCGGCCGGCGCCGGATCGAGGCCGATCAGGTCGGCCAGCATCTCGGAGCGGCCCAGAATCACCGAGAGCGGGTTCTTCAGGTCGTGGGCGATGGTGCCCAGGATCTCGGTCTTGAGGCTGTTGGCCCGGCGCAGGTCCGAGCGCTGCATGTCGAGGCGGCGGTTGGCGCGGATCAGCTCGGCGGTGCGCTCGACCACCCGCTGCTCCAGGGTGACGTTGGCGCGCTGCAGCCGCTCGTAGAGGATCACGTTGTCGAAGGCGACCGAGAGACGCCCCGCGAGCAGGGTGATCAGCGCGCGGTCGGTATCGGAGAGCGGGCGGTCGGTGTCGATCAGCGCGACGATCTCGCTGCCGCTCGCGGTCTGGACGTAGAGCGTGGAGAGGTGGTCGCCGAAGCTGTGGCGGCGGGCGGCGAAGGCCTGCTCGACCAGGGGCTGGATGCCGGGATCGAGCGGCCAGCCGGGATCGCGGCCGACATAGCCGCCGTAGAGGCCCGAGCCGGCGAGCACGCAGAAGCCGCCCTCGTGCCGGTCGCCGGCCTCCCGCTCGTCCTCGCGCAGGACGAGGATGCCGGCGCAATCGACGTTGAGGAGCGAGGCGACCTGGGTCAGCACGCCCTCGGCCAGCCGCTGCATCGACTTGTGGTCGAGCAGCATCGGCGCGGCGTCGATGATGATCTCCAGGCCCCGCCGGGTCTCGTCGAGCCGCCGGAGCTGCTGGTAGGCCCGGAGCGCCGCGGTCAGGCTGGTGAAGAGCTTGTCGGCGGTGAGTTCGGTCTTCGCCTTGTAGTCGTTGATGTCGTAATCGACGATGACGCGCCGCTCCGGCGCCTGCCCCGGCTGGCCGGTGCGCAGGATGATCCGGACGGTCTCTTCCCTCAGCTCCCGGCGGATGTAGTCGATGAGCTGGAGGCCGGCATCGTCGGTCTCCATCACCACGTCGAGGAGCACGATGGCGACGTCGCGCCGCTCGGCCAGCAGCGTCCGCGCCTCCTGGGCCGAGTGGGCGGAGAGGATGTCGAGGCCCCGCCCGTCGAGGCTGTAGCCGGCGAGCGCGTAGCGGGTGCCCTCGTGGACCGCCGGATCGTCGTCGATCACCGCGATCGTCCAGGCACCGGCCCGGGCCGGCGCCTCCGCCGCCTCGTCGGGAATCAGTTCAAGCCAGTCGTCGTCCATCGCGTCGTCGGTCGCGTCGTTCATCGCGTGAGGGCCTTTCGAGGTCTTTGAGGCCACCCGCATGCCGGTGCTGATCGCGTCAGCGTAACGAGCGCCCTCTCGTCGCTCTTGGTGAGGCGGCGCGTGCGGTCGCGCCGTTCGAAAGCACACATCGCGATGTCTTAGCGAGAAGTTGCGAAGAAATCTTATCGAAAGACGGCTGGTCTCAACACTTGTCTCATCGGCGCGCGCCGGTCGGCTACAATGATCGCGCACGAGGCCGCTGTCACCCGCTCCGCAAGAGCCGTTGATTGCCGCTTCGACGGCGTCGCCAAGTCCGGCCCGATCGGGCATGGTGCGGGCGAAAGCTGTCGAGTTCGGCCGAGTGCGCCCTGTTCATGTGCCCGTTTCGCGTGCCCTTTTCGAGTCGAGGGAAGATCGAGGTGACGACACGTTTCTCTTCACCCAGCCGAACGGGCGGCCGGCCATGACGGCGACCGGCCCCCATATCGCCGTCGTCGACGACGAGGCGGATGCCCGCGCCATGGTCGGCGATTATCTGCGCCTGCACGGCTTCGACGTGGCCCTGTGCGAGGGCGGCCGGGCGCTGCGGGCGCACCTGCAGATCCGCACGCCGGACCTGATCGTGCTCGACCTCAACATGCCCGAGGAGGACGGCCTCTCCATCGTGCGGGACCTGAAGGCGAGGAGCCCGATTCCGATCATCATGCTGACGGCGACCGCCAGCCCGATCGATCGGGTGGTGGGGCTCGAACTGGGCGCGGACGACTACCTGCCCAAGCCCTGCGAATTGCGCGAACTCGTCGCCCGGGTGCGCTCGGTGCTGCGGCGGGCGCAGGGCGCGCCGTCGGCGCCCGCGCAGGCCCCGGCGAAGGCGCCCGCGCCCGAATCGGCGGCGCCCTCGCGGACCGTCCGGTTCGGCACGAAGTGGCTCGAACTCGACGCCCTGCGCCTGCGCGACGACGCGGGGGTGGAGCAGCCGCTGACCCGCTCGGAATTCGATCTCCTCAAGGCCTTCGCCGACCATCCGAAGCGCGCCCTCTCCCGCGAGCGGCTGCTCGACCTCGCCGACGCCCGCGATCCGGACGCGTTCGACCGGGCGATCGACGTGCGAATCAACCGTATCCGCAAGAAGGTGGAGCCGGACCCGGCCAACCCGCGCTTCATCCGCACCGTGCGCGGTCTCGGCTACATCTTCCGGCCCGAAGGTGATTAACCGCACCGCGGAGGCCGAATATTTCGTCGGCGGGGCGTTCGACGCAACAAACGCCCCTTGATCCGGTGATCCTGTGACCGGCGACGCAAAACGCGGGACACGCCCCCTCCCTAAAACCGTCCCCATCGACGACGGCGAAGCCGCGAGGGGGATGTCATGCAGGGATTGGTTACGATGATCGCCGCGAGCGCGGTGCTGTCCGCCGGCCTCGTCGCCGGCTTGGCCGCGACGGACGCCGCCGCCCGCCCGAAGGCGACGACCGCGGCGCCCATCGAGGCGCCCAAGGTCTCAGCACCCACCGTCACGGCGCCCAAATCCGACACGTCGAAGACCACCGCCCCTTGCGCCGCCGCGTGGCCCTACCAGCCGGCGGCCTGCGCCGCCGACGGGCGCAAGGTGCGCATCATCGCTCTCACCGGGAACTGAGGAGGGCTGCCATGCCGCATTTCTCGAAGGAGGCCCTGGAGGCTTCGCCGGAGGCGCTGGCCAACCTGCGGGAGATCCTGCACGGGCGCCAGCAGGGCGGCCGCACCGGCCGGACCGTCCAGACGACGCCGACCAAGGAGGGCCGTTTCGGCGGCGCGGGCGGCCGGCCCGCGCCGGTGCGCAAGCGGTGCCACACGGCAACGGCCGGCGTGTGAGGGCGGCCCCGCCCGTCGTTCCCATCGAGAGCATCGTCCCGAGAGGCGGCCGCCGGCTTTCGGAAAAAGATGATGCTCTCGCCTGGGCGAGGCCCTTGTCCGGAGACGGTTTTCCGGCGACGATCCCGCCCCGAGCAACGACGCTCCCGAGGGAGCCCGCGACGGGGCGAGGATGCGGGTCGGCCGGAAGATTGCCCTGGTCGGCGGTGTCCCGATCCTCGTTGCCGCGGCCATCGCGGCGGCGGGCTGGTTCCTGCTCGCGCAGGGGGAGCGGGCCCGGGCCGGCGCACTGCTCGCCGCCCGCGTCTTTCACGACCTGACCCTGGCCCGGATGGTCCGCGACGACTTCGTCGCCGCCCGCGCCGACGAGCGCGCCGCGATCGAGACGCAGTTCTTCGACCTGACCGACAAGGCCGGAAGCGGCCTGAAGACGCTTCAGAACCAGGCCCGCACCCGGGGGCAGGCCGAGCGGGCCGCCTCGGCGCGCCAATCCCTCGACCGCTACGTGGCACGGATGCGCGAGTTCTCGGCGGTCGCCCGCGAGAACGACGGACTGATCGCCGAGATGGGCCGGCGGGCGGGCCGCCTGACCGACCTCGCCGAGCAGGCCCGCCAGCGCCAGCAGGCCTCGAACGTCGATCTCGCCTGGACGCTGACGGGGAAGGTGAACCGGCTGCGCGCGACCCGGGACGCCGTGACGGGGCTCAACGCCGTGCTGGCCGCCGCGTGGCCGCTTGCCCTCGCCCGCGACCGCGGCGGCGCGCCCGACGCCGCGCGCACCGAACGCACCCGCCTCGTCCATGCCGGCCGCGACCTCGCGGCGGCCCTGCGCGCCACCTCCCGCGAGACCGAGGCCGCCGAGGCCGAGAGCCTGAGCGCCGCCGATCCGGCCGCGGGCGAGCGGCTGACCGAGTGGGGCGAGCGCCTGCTCAAGATCGTGACCTCCGAGCAGCGCACGCTCGACGACGAGGTCGCGCAGCTCCTCGCCTATGCGGGGGAGGCCAACGCGACGGGCCAAGCGACGCAGAACATCGGCATCACGACGCTCAAGCTCGGCCAGCGCACCGCCGAGGCACTGGCGCGCCGGGACGCGGAGGCCGTCTCCGCCATGCTCGGCGAGGGCGAGCGGCTCTCCGCGAGCGCCTCCGCCCTGCCGATCTCGCCGCTGATCCAGTCCGACATGATCGAAGCCATCGACGGCTGGCGCGCGCGGCTCGCCACCACGGTCGAGGGGCTCAAGCGGCAGAACGCGATGATCGCCGAGATGGACGGCCTCGCCGCCCGGCTGAGCGAGGCCGCCCGCGCCCTCAACGACGACGCGGTCGAGGATGCCGACCGGTTCGGCACCTTCCTGGGCCAGCTCCTCCTGGCCGGCGCGGCGGCCGGTCTGCTGCTGGGCGCCCTCGTCGCGCTGGCGGTCGCCCGCTCGATCCTCGTGCCCCTGCGCCAGCTCCAGGGCGACATGATCGCGCTTGCCGCCGACCCGAAGGCGGAGGGGCTCTCCGGCACGCAGCGCACCGACGAACTCGGCGACATCGCCCGGGCGACGAACTTCTTCGTCACCGAGATCGGCCGCCGCGAGCGGGCGTTGCGGCGGGCCAAGGACCAGGCGGACAACGCCCTGCACGATCTGCATCAGGCCCAGGACGACCTGATCCGCGCGGAAAAGCTCGCCTCGCTGGGGCAGCTCGTGGCCGGCGTCGCCCACGAGATCAACACGCCGCTGGGCATCGCGCTCACCACCGCGACGCTGGTCCGCGACGAGACGCGGGCCTTCCAGGGCCTGGTCGCCGCGGGCACGCTCTCGCGCTCGCGCCTGACCCATTTCGTCGACCGCGTCGGGGAAGGGACGCAGCTGCTCTGCGCGAACCTGACCCGCGCCGCCGACCTCGTCCACGGCTTCAAGCAGGTGGCGGTGGACCGGGCGAGCGACGAGCGCCGTCGCTTCGATCTCGATGTCTGGCTCGGCGAGCTGCTCACGAGCCTCCAGCCGATGCTGCGCAAGGGCGGGCACAAGATCCGGCGCGGCGACCCGTCCGGCATCGTCGTGGACACCTATCCCGGCGTGCTGGCGCAGGTGGTCACCAACCTCGTCGCCAACGCCGTCGTGCACGGTTTCGCCGGGGCCGAGCGGCCCGGGACCATCACCGTGCAGGTGACGCCGGCCGGGCCGCTCGTGCGGCTGGAGGTGAGCGACGACGGCGGCGGCATCGCGCCGGAGCATCTCGGGCGGATCTTCGACCCGTTCTTCACCACCGCCCGCTCCCGCGGCAGCACCGGGCTCGGCATGCACATCGTGCACAATCTCGTGACCGCCAAGCTCCAGGGCCGCATCGCCATCGAGAGCGAGCCGGGCCGCGGCACCCGGGTGCGGCTCGAATTCCCGCGGGCGCCCGGC
Source organism: Methylorubrum podarium (assembly GCF_022179745.1). Lineage (GTDB taxonomy): Bacteria > Pseudomonadota > Alphaproteobacteria > Rhizobiales > Beijerinckiaceae > Methylobacterium > Methylobacterium podarium. Next base: position 1,292 of record NZ_BPRD01000386.1, on the reverse strand, counting down.
GACGTCGAGCGGCCGGCCACGGCCCGCCGGCCCGCCGGGGCGCAGGCACCATGAGACGCCGCATGAGCCGCCGCATGAGAGATCGCGCCCGCGCCGCAGGCATCGCCGCCGTCCTGCTGGCCGCGATCGCCGGCCCGACGGGCGCGTCGCCGGCTCAGGCGCGGACCCTGGTCTACTGCTCGGAGGGCAACCCGGAATCCCTCGATCCCGGCCTCGTCACCACGACGACGGCGATGAGCGCCGTGTGGCAGATGTTCAACAGCCTCGTCGAGTTCACCCCGGGCACCACCGACCTGCGGCCGGCGCTCGCCGAATCGTGGCAGGTCTCCGACGAGGGGCGGACCTACGATTTCACCCTGCGGGCGGGCGTGCGCTTCCACGCCCATGCCGGCTTCACGCCGACCCGTCCGCTCAACGCCGACGACGTGCTGTTCAGCTTCCTCCGCCAGTGGAAGCCGGACCATCCCTATCACCGGGTCAGCGGCGACTTCGCCACTTTCCGCGATCTCGGCCTCGCCGGCCTGATCGAGGGGATCGAGCGGCTCGACGAGCGCCGGGTCCGCTTCCGGCTGAAAGAACCGGACGCGACCTTCCTGCCCAACCTCGCCCAGGCCTTCGGCGCCATCCTCTCGGCGGAATATGCCGAGCATCTCGCGCGCCGGGGAACCCCGGAGGCGCTCGCCCGCGCGCCGGTCGGCACCGGCCCGTTCCGCTTCGTCGATTACCGCCCCGACGTGACCGTGCGCTACCGCGCCTTCCCGGATTACTGGCGCAGGCCGGCCGCGCCCCAGGCGGGCGCCGTCGAGGGGCTCGTCTTCTCGATCACCCCGAACACGGCGGTGCGGCTGACCAAGCTCAAGGCGGGCGAGTGCCACGTCATGGCCTTCCCCGGCACGGCCGACCTCGACGCGGTGCGGGCCGACCCCGACCTCGCGCTTCTGTCGGGCGAGGAGTTGAACGTCGCCTACCTCGCCCTCAACACCGCCCGCGCGCCGATGAGCGATCCGCGGGTGCGCCGCGCCGTCAACCTCGCCATCGACCGCCGGGCCATCGTCGAGGCCGTCTACGGGCCGGCCGGCACGGTGGCGCACAACCCGCTGCCGCCGTCGAGCTGGGCCTTCCACCGCGACCTGCCCGAGCCCGCCTTCGACCGCGAGGCGGCCGCGCGCCTGCTCGCCGAGGCGGGCTTCGCCGAGGGGTTCGAGACCGATCTCTGGTTCCTGCCGGTCAGCCGGCCCTACAACCCCAACGGCCGGCGCGTGGCGGACATGATCCGCGCCGACCTCGCCCGC
>NZ_BPRD01000385.1 GCF_022179745.1 Methylorubrum podarium | reverse complement strand
CCGCCCTCGACCCCGACGGCACCGGCCGAAACCGTGCAGGGCGAGCTGTTCTGACGAGGCCGTCCGCTTCAGGCCGCCTCGCCGCCTCCGCCGGCCAGCTCCGCCCCGAACCGGTCGGCGGCGTAGGCCTCCAGGTCGAAGCGGTCGTCGGGGACGCGGAACATGAAGCGTTCGGCGATCTCGGTCAGCAGGATGTCGGGCCGGACCCGTTCCACGTAGGCCCAATCGACCGAGGTGCTCCAGACGAAATGCACCTCGGCGAAGGTCTCGGCCAGCATGATGGTGAGCATCAGCGGCGCGAAATGCGAGTACGAATCGCCGAAGAGGACGAGGCGGCGCGGGTCCCGCGCGGCGGCGTTGCCGTAGATGACGTGCGAGCCGACATGGAGCGTGTCGGCGCGGCCCGCCGCCTCCCGCGCCGCGACGATCGGGCTCGCGTAGCGGCGCACCGCGTCGCGCTGGAGTTCGTGGATCCGGGTCCGCTCGGTGCGGGGCGGATCGAAGCGGCCGCCGAGGTCGCCGGAAATCTCGGTCTCGCGATAGCCGCGGGCGGACAGGTCCGGGCAGGGCGGGGCCCGCAGCGCGCGGCAGATCTCGACATAGGCGAGATGGCAGCCGGCGAAGGTCCAGTGGCTGTCGGTGCGGTAGAACAGGTCCTCGCCCTCACGCGCCGCCCGCATCGGCTCGACGAGGTCGACGCAGGTCCGCCGCAGGACGCGCGTCGTCGGCCAGTCCCGGAGCCGGCCCTTCAGCCGGGAGAACCAGCGGCGGCGCGGCAGGCCGCGGATCAGGCGGCGGGCCGGTGAGAGGCGGGGATCGACCGCGATCCCGTCCAGGAAGTTGTCGTAGACGCTGAGCTTCTCCGGGACGACGACGTGGTGGTAGGCGATGCCGAGCCGGCCCGCCCGCGCCGCGCGGGCGGCGATGAGCTCGCGCCAGAGTTCGGCCTGGCGGGCCATGAAGCCCGACGCGTTGAACTGCGCGATGACGTTGTTGCTGCCGGCGACGACGAACAGCCAGCCGTCCTTGCCGACATGGATGTGATCGGTGATGTGATCGGTGGCCGTATCCGACACGAACGCCCCGCCCTTCCTCAATCGTCTTCGCCGATGCCGAACGCGCGCGCCGGCGCGTCAGGTCCGAGGCGGGACCGGACGGTCGGCGGTTGAGAGGGACGGGCGGGCACCTCCCGCCCCGAAGCGGCGCGCGGCGATCGGAGCGCGCGCGGACGCCCCGGACCGGTGCTTCTCCGAACGGCACACCGTGTCCGGCACCCCACGCGACGCGATCGCTGACAAGCTCACTCTCCGGCAGACGGGCCGAGGCTCCCTACAGGCCCCGGCGGCTCCGAGGCAAATGCGCGGCGCGCCTCGCCGACAGCGATATGCTAGCCGTGTTGCGATTCCCTTGAGCGGACGGTGATCCGCGAGGAGCAGGCTTGGACGCGTCGGGATGGGACGAGACGGGACCGGACGCAGCGCATGCGCGGCTGATCGAGGACAACCTCGTCCTCACCTGCGAGGCCGAGCACCTCTACCGTGACGGGGGCTTCGCCGGCGACGCCGCCCTGCTCGACCGGCTGCGGGGGCGGGTGAGCCGCAACACCCGCGTGCTCGGCACGGTGTTCCCCGGCTTTCCGGCCCATAGCCCCCCGCCGCCGCAGCTCTTCGGCGGCACGGCCGCCTTCCGGGAGAAGCTCGGCGCGGCGCTCGCCGCCCCCCTCCCGCCCGGACCGCCGACGCTGCTGTGCGAGACGCGCGACGTCCGGCTGTCGGGCAACGCCCTGTTCCTCGTCGAGGACGGCCGGCCGCAGGTGCTGTTCGAGACCTACCGGCCGCAGGAGCGGCACGTCGTGCCCGGCCCCAGCCCCGATTTTCTCCAAGTCGATGAGACCGTGGGCGAGGGGGAGGGGCTCGTCTTCCTCCTCAACTCGGCGGGCTCGTTCAATTACGGCCACTGGCTGATCGACGACCTGCCGCGCCTGCGCGCCCTCGACGGGCTCAGCGCGCAGCATCCGAGGATGCCGGTCACCGTCGCGCTGGTCTCCTACTTTCCGCATATCGACGCGGCGCGGCAGCGCTCGATCGAGCTTATTCTGGGCTCCGGCCGCGGCGTCTCGATCCGCTTCCTCGACCGGTCCAAGACCTACCACTTCGCCCGCCTGCACCACGCCACGCCGTGCAGCCTGCCGAGTACGGGCAAGTCCCCGCACGCGCTGCGCTCTCTCACCGGGCAGGTGCGCGCGCGGACGCGCCTGCGGCGCGGGCTGTTCGGATTGAGGGCCTTGGCCGGGCGGGGCCGGCGCCTGTTCGTCGATCGGCATCCGGGACGGGGACGGGGGCTCGCCAACCGCGAGGCCGTGCTCGGCCTGCTGCGCCGCCTCGGCTTCGAACCTTTCGACCCGGAGCTCGCCAGCGTGCGGCAGCAGGCGGTGCGGTTCGCCAGCGCCGAGACCGTCGTCGGCATCGCCGGGGCGGGCATGGCCAACACGGTGTTCTGCGAGCCCGGAACCCCGATCCTCCACCTCGTGCCCGAGGGCTGGGAAGACCCGTTCTATGCCGAGCTCGCCGCTCTCCGCGGCGAGGGCTATCGTGCGGTGTTCGGGCCGCGGGTCGCCCCGGGGCCGGGCTCGGCGGTCCCCCCGGACTGGCCCGCTCACCTGCACGACTTCTCGGTGGAGCCCGCCGAGCTGATGGCCGCCCTCGCCGCGGCCGATCCGGCCCGGTTCAGCGGCGCCCGGCGCGCGGTGCCTGATCCGGACGCTCCGTGACGGTGCCGGTCGTCTCGGAAGCGTTCCACTCGATGCCTCCGGGCGCGCCTATCACCGCGTGCGGCCGTTGCGGGGCGGCGTAGCTCTGCCCGCCGAACGGGCTCGCGGTGTAGCCGAGGCTCACCGTCGGCGACGGTGCGGCCGGCTGGGCGACGGCGCCGCCGACCGTGAGGCCGAGCGCGACGAAGGGGGCGGCAAGGGCGGCGGGGCGGGAAAGCCGAGTTGTCATGATCGTAGTTCCTGACAAAAGTCTGCCTGTGCCGGATCGCGGCCCCGAAACCTGTGCGGAGATCCGCGACCCGACACGCAGGAGATGGGTCGCCATGTTGCGACGCAACGTGTGGTGACACACATCGTTGTGCGTCGCAGCGTTGGGGAATCGCTCTGAATAGCGATTCTGTCTTACGGAACAGGGCTTTAGCCTGTCTCGCAAAATCTCCGCGCCGGCGCGGCCGAAAAGAAAACGGGCGGGGTCGGGGGATTGTAAGGCGGTCCTCGGACACGCTCCGACGATCGGGAGGCTGGTTCGGCGCGTGCTCTCGCTGCGGCGCGTCAACAGGTTGCCCCGGTTTAGGCCGACCCGGCCGATGGACTTCCGGATTTTCGATAGTCTCGAGGCGGGCGTCCATCACAAAGGATGAGACGTTGCCGCGAAATCGATAGCTTCGCGTCTAATCTTCCGTAGCTTGCCGGAACGGGCGAAGTCCGCATCTCGCATTCTTCAGCGAGACCGTTGATATCTTGGTCTGTATTTTCCAGTCCGAACAAGCTTAAAGGTGACAAATGCGCAGATTCATGTCAATTAAATCAGTCATTCTGATCCTATTCGTATTATCATTGGCAGCAATCTCTGTGCCTGTGGGAATTGTAGCGTGCGTCCTCATTGGTGAATTGACCGGAACGTATCATCTCGAGGCCGTGTCTTGCGAAGGTCAGGGTGAACAATGCGCGCGACTTGTGCGCTCGCATTGAATTGTTCTGCCTCTTCCTTCGTCCATGAGGAACGCGTAGCCATCACGGCTGTCCGGAAGAGCTGAGGAGTCCCGCTTGGCCGAGCAACCGGGATTCCCTCTGATACGGTTTCGGCTTGAACGCCTCAGTCAGAGCATGGCCTGTC
>NZ_BPRD01000384.1 GCF_022179745.1 Methylorubrum podarium | reverse complement strand
GGCCGGCCTCGCCCCGCGCCGCCCGCAGCACGAGCGGGTTCGGCATGTCGATGTAGTTGCCGGAGCCGTCGCCCGAGGCGAGCTCGTCCCGGTCGGACAGGCGCACCCGCAGGTTGGCCTTGGTGCAGAGCGTCGGCCCCTCCAGCACCGAGCGGGCGAAGGCGCGGCCGGCGCCGGTCAGGCGGCGGGCCATCGTCTCCAGGCGGCGGGCGAGGTCGTCGATCAGGATCTCCTCGCGGGCCAGCCCGTCATGGCCCATCCGGGCGATGACGGAGAAGATCTGGTTGACCACGAGATAATAGGCGAGCCGTCGGCGGATCTCGCCGTCCGGGAAGTAGAGCGAGGCGATTGAAGCAGTCTCAGGCGCGTCGCGCAGGAGTTGGGGCCGGGCGGCCTCCGACAGGTAGAAGCCCTGGTTGTCGCGGTAGAAGCCGCGCTCCGGCCAGCCCGAGGCGACGTCGAGCAGCGCGTTCTGCTGGTGCGCTTCCAGCGCGATGCCGTGCCCGTCGTAGAGGGCGACGACGGGCTTCAGCATGCAGTCGAGATAGCGGCCGAACCAGGTGCGGGCGGCCTGCGCCCGCGGGGCCGGACCCCCCGGGCAGACCTGCCGCAGGAGCGTCTCCAGCCGCGAGGGGCGGCCGGGCAGCGGCTCGGCGGTCAGGGCCGCCAGGGTGGCGACGCCCCGCTCGGCGCCGTCGCGGAAGGGATTTTCGCGAAGGACCGTCTCGAAGCCGCTCTCCTCGCGATCGGGGCAGTGCAGGGTGAGGTAGGCGGGGTCGGTGAGGATGCGGAAGTCGGGGTGCCGGGCGCCGAAGCCGTTCTTGGCGAGCAGGCGGGCCATGGCGACGCCGGCCTTCAGCTCGGCGAGCCGGTTCACCCGCAGGGAGTTGGTAAGGGTGACGGGCAGCGAGAACTTCGCCATCCACGGGCTCTCGGCGGCGTAGACGGTGCGCAGCGACGAGGTCGCGGTGAAGCGGGGGCCGAAGGTCCCGAGCGGTCGCAGGCGGCCCGCCTCGACCCACGCGGCGACGTGCGGCTCCAGCATCAGCGCCTCGGCCTGGAGCGGATGCATCGGCAGGGCGACCTCGCCGGCACGCAAGGGCAGCCGGGCGGCGTCGGCGCCGAGGAGGTCGAGGGCGAGGTCGGGCGCGGCGCGGGTCTCCGCCGAATCGTGGCGGACGAGGCCGGCCTCGGCGGCGAACACGGCGAGGCGGAACGCGCCGCCGTCCTCCGGCGCGTAGGCGCGGGCCTGCCAGGTGGTGAGGCCCTGCCGGCTCTTGGGCGTCGGGTGCAGCCAGTGGCCGAAGACCAGGGCGCGCTCGGCCGCGATGAAGCCGGTGGCGTCCGGCTCCCGTCCGGCCCGGTCGAGCAGGCGCGCGGTCTCGCGGTAGCTGTCGAGCACGCGCCCGAGCAGTTCGAGTTCGCGCTCGCGGGCGGTGTCGCCGCGCCCCTCGTCGGCGCGGGAATAGGCCTCGCCGAGAAGCTCCTGAAGCGCCCGCATCGGCGCCACCGTCCGCCAGCGCGGCTCGTGCATGTGGCGGATCCAGAGGCGGCCGAAGGCGTGCGCGCCGCACAGCGAGGGCGACAGGATCTCGGCGCGGATCGCGAGGCGGCGGCTGCGCAGGTTCCACTCGACGCAGGGCGCCGGCGGTCCGTCCGGCAGCGCGTGCCGGACGCGGATGCCGGGGTCGATCTCGCGCAGGTATCCGTTGGCGAAGCTGCGGAAGGCGGCGGCCTCGGCCACGGCTTGAGACGATGGGGGCATGATCCTCCGAACCTCGTGAGGGCCGTCAGGGCGGGCTCCGGCCGTGTCGCGGCCGGGGCGGGAATCCGAGTTCTGTGATCCGAGGGGCCGGCGCCGAGGCTTCGGACCGCGCGGCGCGTCACCGGATCGATGCGGTCGTCCGGTTGCCGGGCGGCGCCTGGATCACCGTCGTCGCGCGGGCCGAGGACAGGCCGAACTCACCGTTGCGGCGGCGGGTGGAAGGGCAAAGCGATTTCGGGTGCAAGAAGAGGGTTTTGGCCGAGTCGAAAGAGTAAGAAATCTGCTCTTCGCTGTACTTGCTCATCGGACTGAGGACTCCCTCGAATCGCGTAAAGCTGAAGGGCGTGTTGCGCAAACTTCAGGCGTGCGTCAAGGGAAGCTGAATCGATTGGAATTGTTCTTGATACAGGGTAGAGTCGTTTCTGCTCTGCCGCGGCGGACGGTCGCCGGTGGTGATATTCTTAATTTATTCTTTCATTAGCCATGCATGTTCCGTGCCTGGGCCGCTCTTGGGACGGCGCCCGGCCCAGCCTGCGACGGCGTGCGGGCGATCCTGAGTTGCGCTGCGGCTGGAGGCCGGGTCCTCCGAGCAGGCGCGCCGCACGTTACCGCCGCGCCTGTCCGCCCGCGGCTCCGGTCCGGATCGCGATCCCAGCCTCTTGGATGTTCTCTGCGCCTTCAACGCCCACCGCGCAGGGTGGAGCGATCTGTTGCTGATCTGCAACGAGATCACGAAATGGCTGCGATGCTTTATTTATAATAATTCTTGTCTTGCTTCCCGCAGAAACATTTCGGCTGTCTGCACAATGATTTGCAAGGGCGCCGTGCTGTAGACTGGAAGTCATACAAGCTATTGCGTGACTTGCATAATTCGCCCGTCTCCTTCTGGTCGGTGATCGATCATCAAGCGGTGCGGGATCATCTGTGGGCGACGGGACCGATTTCGTGGCGGGAGGGGCGGCAGGGGTGTCGATCGACGCTCTCTACCGGCATGAGGGCCTGAAGCTCCGGCGCTTCCTCCTGCGCCTGCTCGACAACCCGGCGGATGCCGCGGATGCGAGCCAGGAAACTTATCTGCGCATGGTCGCCGCGCTCTCGCGCACGAGCATCGAGCACCCCTCCGCCCTGCTGTTCCGCATCGCCACCAACGTCGCCCTGCGGATGCGCAACCGCGGCCGGCTGGAGCGGACCCTGTTCGCGGAAACATGCGAGGCGGAGCTCGCCGCGGTGGCCGACGGCTACGCCCTGCCCGAGCGGCAGGCGATCGCCCGCCAGGAACTGAGGCGCCTCGCGGACGCGATCGACGCCCTGCCGCCCCGCTGCCGCGAGGTGTTCCTACTCAGCCGCCTCGACGGCCTCGCCAACGGGGAGATCGCGCTGCGCCTCGGCATCTCGCGCAACATGGTCGAGAAGCACATCATCCGGGCTCTCCTGCATTGCCGCCGCAGCCGCCTCGATCTTTTTTGAACGGATCGCATCAGGAGGCCGCGACCTCGTTGATCTAAGGGGATAGGAGACCTGCGCTGCGCCATCTCGGGCCGCGGTAGGCCCAAGGGGAATGGCGTGGCCGGCAGGGACGGGACGGAGGACCAGAAGGCCCAAGAGGCTCGAGAGGCTCGAGAGGCTCGAGAGGTCGACGAGGCCGAGGACGGCGAGGATCCGGTCGAGCGCGAGGCCGCGGCCTGGGTCGCGCGGCTCTCCTCCTCCGACGCCACCGAGGCCGACCGCAGGGCCTTCGAGACCTGGCACGGCGCCGACCCGGCCCACGCGGCGGCCTATGCCGAGATGGACGCGCTGTGGCGCAAGCTCGGGCATCTGCCCGATCCCCGACCCCGCAAGGGGCCCCCGAAGACGCTGGCCGGCCTCGCCGCCGCCGCCCTCATCGCCGGTGCCCTGGCGGATCAGACCGGCCTGATCGACCGGCTGCGCGCGGATCTGTGGAGCGGCGTCGGCGCCATCGAGCACGCGACGCTCGCCGACGGCAGCCGCGTCGACCTCAACACGGACACGGCGATCGCGGTGCGGTTCACCGAGCGGGAGCGCGGGATCGAGCTCCTGCGGGGCGAGGCCAGCTTCGACGTCGTGCCCGATCCGAGCCGGCCCTTCGTCGTGCGCGGCGGCGGCCTGAGCGTGCGCGCTCTCGGAACCCGCTTCTTCCTGCGCGCGGACGGGGCCGACAGCCCGGTGGGGGTGGCGGAGGGGCGCGTCGACGTGTCGGGCGAGGGCGGGCGCGCCGTGGTCTCGGCCGGGGAGGAAGTCCGCCTCGGCGACGGCGCCCTGCAGGTGACTGCGGCGGATGTGGAGCGCGACACGGCGTGGCGCGACGGCCGGCTGATCTTTTCCGGAAAGCCCCTGGCCACGGTCCTGGCCGAGCTGAACCGCTACCGCCGCGGACGCATCCTGCTGCTCGACCGGACCCTCGGGGCGCGGCGCGTGACCGGCGCGTTCGATGCCCGCAACACCGACGACGCCCTCGACGTGATCGCCGCGACCATGGGCGCCCGCATCCGGCGCCTCTCGCCCCTGCTGGTGCTGGTCGGGTCGCCCCTCTGAGGGAAGGAAGCGGGCAGGCGAAAAAAATCGCGCGCGCCACGTCAGGAGATCGCGCGCCCGTTGATCTTAAAGCTTGAGGGCGCGGACGACGCGAAGCGTGCCGCCCCTCCGGTTGGATCGATGGGGCTTTGGTATGGCGTCGCGCGCGCGCAGGTTTTCACGGGGCCGGATGGCGGGGATCGCGCTGGCGGGCGCGTCGGTCGCGGTGATGGCGCAGGCGGCCGCGCAAGCCGGCGCTCAGGCCGGTGAAGCGAAACGCGCCCGCGGCCCGGCGGCGCGGACGATCCTGGCCGAGGCGCCGACGGCCGGCGAGCCGGTTCGTCTCGCCATCCCGAAGGGCTCGCTGGAGACCGGTCTCGTCGCCTTCACCGAGCAGGCCGGGGTCAAGCTCGTCTACCCGACCGAGCTGACGGCGCGGCTGGAGACGCAAGGGATCGACGGCGAGTTCGCCCCGATCGAGGCCCTGACCCGGCTCCTGGAGGGCACCGGCCTCACCTATCGGCCGGCCGGCGCCTCGACCATCACCCTGGTCAACCCGCGCTACGTCCAGCTCGGCCCAGCGCCCGCGGGCACGGTGACGCTCGACGAATTGCACGTCCAGGGCCAGGCGCAGGGCCAAGGCCGCGCCGCGGCCGCCGGCCTGCCGCCGCCCACGGGCACGGTCGGGCAGCCGCCCGTCCCCTATGCCGGCGGCCAGGTCGGCTCGGGAACCCGGGTCGGCTTCCTGGGCAACCGCTCGGTCCTGAAGACGCCCTTCAGCATCACGGGCTACACGGAGAAGCTGATCGAGGATCAGCAGGCGGTGTCGCTCGCCGACGTCGTGCTCAACAACTCGTCCGTGCGCAACGACGCGCCGCCCTACAGCGAGCGCGATTCCTACTTCATCCGCGGCTTCTCGGTCACCAACCTCGACACCGCCTTCGACGGCCTGTTCTACCTCGCCAACCCGCGCCGCTCCTTCACCGAAGGACTGGAGCGCGTCGAGATCCTGCTCGGCCCGTCCGCGCTTCTCAGCGGCGGCACCGGCCGCGTCGGCGGCACGATCAACCTGATCCCGAAGCGCGCCTACGACGAGCCGTTCGCGCGGCTCACCACGACCTATCTCAGCGACGCGCAGATCTGGACCCATGCCGATCTCGGCCGCCGCTTCGGCGAGTTCAAGGAATGGGGCGTGCGCTTCAACGGCGCCTACCGCACCGGCGCCACGCCGCTCGACAACAACGCGATCGAGGTGGGCGTGGCGGCGCTGGGCCTCGACTATCGCGGCGACCGGTTCCGCGCCTCGCTCGACATGACCCACTCGACGCAGAACGTCACGGCGCCGACCTCGCTGTTCAACGCGGTCGCGCCGGGCATCGCGATCCCGCGCGCCCCGAACAACCGCATCAACACCGCGAACCCGTTCGAGTACAACGACAGCCGCTACGGCATGATCGCCGGCCGGGCCGAGTACGACGTCCTGCCGGACACGACGGTCTACATCGCCGGCGGCGCCAGCCGCTACAACGAGGACTTCCTCACCTCGAACTACCGCGTGACGAGCCCGACCGGGCTGGCGACCAACACGCTCGCGATCCAGCCCCAGGAGATCCAGGGCCTCACCGGCGAGGTCGGCCTGCGCACCCGCTTCAGCACCGGCTTCCTCGACCATCAGGTGAACATCTCGGCCGTCGAGGCGAACAACAAGAACTTCCGCGGCGGCTTCGTCCCGCCCGTCTTCAACCCCTACACCATCAACATCTACAATCCGGTCTACCTGCCGACCGGATCGGTTCCGACGATCGGGCTTCCCCGCTCCGCCTCGCAGCCGCTCTTCGCCCAGCTCTCCGCCCGCAGCGTGGCGATCGCCGACACCCTCTCGCTCTTCGGCGACGACCGCTTCCTGCTGACGCTCGGCGGGCGCTACCAGGAGATCGACCAGCAGGGCTTCGCCACCCGGCCGGGGCCGACGCAGGGGCAGGTCACCTCGGACTATCAGGAGGGCCGCTTCAGCCCCGCCATCACCTTCGTGCTGAGCCCCTTCGCGAACCTGTCCTTCTACGGCAACTACATCGAGTCGCTCGATCCGGTGGCCGCGGCGCCGCTCACGGCGATCAACAGCAACGCGCTCTTCCCGCCCGCCGTCGGGCGGCAGAAGGAAATCGGCGTGAAGTACGATTTCGGCACCATCGCGGCCACGGCGGCGCTGTTCGAGATCGAGCTGCCCAACGCCTTCACCGATCCTGGAACCCGCATCTACTCGGTCAGCGGCCGTCAGCGGAACCGCGGCGTCGAGCTGAACGTATTCGGCGAGGTCGTCCCGGGCCTGCGCCTGCTCGGCGGCGTCACCTTCATCGACGCGGAACTGGTCAACACCCCCGGCGGACAGTTCAACGGGAAAGCCGCGCCCGGCGTGCCGGATACGGCGTTCAACCTCTACGCCGAGTACGACCTGCCGCCGTGGCTGGCGCCGGGCCTGACCCTGACCGGGCGGGCGATCTACACGAGCAGCATGTTCTACGATCAGGCCAACACCCAGTCGGTCCCGGACTGGACCCGCTTCGATGCCGGCCTGCGCTACACGACCGAGGGCGTGAACGGGAAGCCCGTCGTGTTCCGCGCCCTCGTCCAGAACCTGCTCGACGATTCGTACTGGGCCTCCGCCGCCCGCGGCTTCCTCGCCGTCGGCGCGCCCCGCACCTTCATCGTCTCCGCCTCGGTCGATTTCTGAGGACCTGACCGCAGGATCCCCCTCCCCGCCCGCTCGTCGCGACGGGGCGGGGCACCCGGGCGTGCCCGCTTGCGCGCGCCGTCTGCCTCCGAAACGGGCAGATCACGCGAGCGAGCGGCGCGGCCTCTGCCCGGCGCGGCTCACCGCCAAGCTGACCGCTCTGTGCCTTTTGTGGCTTCTGGCACGCGTCCTGCAATGTGGTTTTTGACCGCTTTGATGGATGCGTGGGAACTCGGGAGCCTCAGCATGGCCGGGATGATGGACCGCAGACGGTTTCTGCGAGGGGCGTTGCAAGGCAGCGCCGCGGCTGTGGGATTTGCCCAGATCAATCCCGACTTCCTGATCTCCTCGGCTTTCGCGCAGACGGGCAAGCCGCTGGTCTTCCTCTCAGCCGAGAACATCACCGGCAACTGGGACCCGACCGCCCACACCACGCTCTCGCAGAAGAACATCGAGGGCTTCGTGATGGGCTTCCTGACCCGCACGCCGATGACCCTCGATGACCCCGGCAAGGTCGTCTACGAACTCGCCACCGACATCCAACTCCTCGATCCGCACCGCCTGCAGATCAAGCTGCGCAAGGGCGTGCATTTCCACGACGGCAAGCCGTTCGGGCCCGAGGACGTGAAGGCGACCTTCGCCTACGGCGCGGGCAAGGACCGCCCGGCGCAGTGGTATCCCGGCCCGACCGAGACGCTGACGATCACCACCCCCGACGACGAGACCGTGATCGTCGACACCTCCAAGGGCGGCTACCCGGCCCACCTCTTCATCTTCCTCGCCTCGTTCCTCCCCATCCTCTCGGCCAAGGACGTGGCCGAGGGGCCGGGCGGCGCCCTCAGTCGGCGCCTGAACGGGACGGGTCCGTTCCGCTTCGTCGAGCAGCGCGGCAACGACACCGTGCTGAAGGCGTACGACGGCTATTTCCGCGGCAAGCCCGGCATTCCCGGCATCGACTTCACCTTCACCGGCGACTCGACCACGCGGATGCTGTCGCTGATGAACGGCCAGGCCTCGATCGTCGAGCGGCTCGAACCCGAGCAGGTCGAGACCGTGAAGGGCAATCCGAAGATCGCGGTCAACGCGGTCGTCTCGGTCGAGAACAAGTATCTCTGGTTCCGCTGCTCCAAGCCGCCCTTCAACGACGTACGGCTGCGCATGGCCGCCTGCCACTCGATCGACCGGGCGATGCTCCTGGAGATCCTGGGCGCGGCGGGCCACGCCTCGGCCAACTTCATCTCGCCGGTGAAGTTCGGCTACGTCGACCTCAAGGATTACCCGGCCTACGACCCCGCCAGGGCCCAGGCGCTGCTCGCCGAGGCGGGCTTCCCCAAGGGCAAGGGGCTGCCGCCGCTCGAATACATCACCTCGGTCGGCTTCTATCCGAAGACCAAGGAGTACGGCGAGGTCATCACCGCGATGCTCAACGAGCAGGGCTTCCCGGTGAGCCTTACGGTGCTGGAGCCGGCGGCCTGGAACGAGCGGCTCTATCACCGCCCCGGCGGCGGGCCGGGCCACATGGTCGATTGCGGCTGGTCCACCGGCTCGCCCGAGCCGGATCTGGTGCTGCGCACCCACTTCCACTCCTCCTCGCACCGGATCACCGGCATCGAGGATGCGGAGATCGACGCGAGCTTGGACAAGGAGCGCGCGGCGCCGACCCTGGAGGCGCGCAAGGCTGTCCTCCAGAACGAGACCATGCCGCTGCTGGCGGCCAAGGTGCCGGCCCTGTCGCTGTTCACCTCGGTGATGATCCACGCGATGCAGCGGGACCTGAAGGGCCTCTACGTCTACCCGGACGGCTCCATCGACGCCTCGAAGACCGCCTGACCGGACTGCTCGCGCCCGGCCCGCGACCCGGCCCGCCGATCCCGTCACCGGACCCGGAACCGTCGATGTTCGTTCTCAGCTTCCTCGCCCGGCGCCTCGCGCAGGGTGCGGTCATCATCTTCCTCGTCTCGCTGCTGATCTTCACGCTCCTGCGGGTGATGTCGGGCAATCCGGTGCGCCAGATGGTGGGCGGGATGGCGCCCGACTCCCTGGTGGAGGAGATCGCCACGACGATGGGCCTGCGCGATCAGATCATCGTGCAGTTCGGCCGCTACGCGGCCCAGGTGGTCCAGGGCGATCTCGGCCGCAGCTTCATGCGGCCGGCCAACGGCGCGGCGACGGGCGGCGCGAATTTCGACGACCTGACCCGCGGCGCGCGGGCCGGGGTCGGCGACCTCATCCTCGCCGCCCTGCCGATGACCCTGCAGCTCGCCGCCCTGGCGCTCGCCATCGCGCTGGCCTTCTCCTGCCTGCTCGGGATCGCGGCGGGCCTGCGCCCCGGCGGCGTCTTCGACCGGATCGCCTTCGCGGTCTCCTCGATCTTCATCTCGATCCCGAACTTCTGGCTCGGCATCGTGCTCGCCCTGCTCCTGTCGGTGAAGCTCGGCTGGCTGCCGGCGATCGGCTACGGCGGCTTCTCCTACACCGTGCTGCCGGCCCTGGTGCTCGCGGTCGAAGTGTCGCCGGTGCTGATCCGGACCCTGTCGAGCGCGGTGGCCGCGCAGATGGGCGAATCCTACGTCGCCGTCGGCCATGTCCGCGGCCTGTCGCGCCCGCGGATCGTCGCCGCCCACGCCCTGCGCAACGCCTCCGTGCCGCTCCTCAACCTGCTCGGCGTGCAGTTCTCCTCGCTGCTCGGGGGCGTGATCATCGTCGAATACATCTTCGACTATCCCGGCCTCGGGCTGCTCACGATCAACGCCGTGCTCCAGCGCGACTTCCCGCTGATCCAGGGCATCGCGATCGTCACCAGCGCGATCTTCGTCCTGATCAACATCCTCGTCGATCTCGCCGCGACCACCATCGATCCGAGGCTCGAATACTGATGGACGTCGTGGATTCCTCCCTGGCGATCGTGCCGCCGCGCGTCGACGTCACGGCGTCGCGCTCCATCGGCTGGCGCATCCTCGGGCGCGCCGCCCGCTCCGGGGGCTTTCGTGTCGGCGTCGCCGTGCTCGCCCTCCTCGTGCTCGCCGCCGCGCTCTATCCCGAACTCAGCGGCATCGATCCGGCGATGCGGGACATCCGGGCGCGCCTGCTGCCGCCGCTGTTCCTCGGCGACAAGTGGAGCTGGGTCCACCCGCTCGGCACCGACCAGATCGGCCGCGACATGCTGGTGCGCTGCCTCGTCGGCCTGCGCTATTCCCTGCTGATCGGCGTGGCGTCCGTGGCCGTCACCGTGGTCATCGGCTGCGCCCTCGGCACGGTCGCCGGCTATTTCGGCGGGCGCACCGACACGGTGATCATGCGGATCACCGACGCGCAGCTCTCGATCCCGATGATCATCCTGGCGATCGCGGTGCTCGGCGCCGACCGCCCGACGATTCCCGCCATCATCCTCGTGCTCGGCCTGTCGAACTGGCCGGTCTACGCCCGGGTCATGCGCTCGGTGGTGATGGCCGAGCGCGGGCGCGAATACGTCCGGGCGGCGCAGGTCTCGGGCGCCACGCATCCGCGCATCATCCTGACGCTGCTGGTGCCGCTCCTGGTGCCGCCGCTGCTCTTCACCTCGGTGCTCGACGTGGCGCGGATGATGATCTTCGAATCGACGCTGGGCTTCCTGGGCCTCGGCGTGCAGCCGCCGACGCCGACCTTCGGCAGCATCATCGCCGACGGACGCAAGTACCTGCTCAACGCGTGGTGGATCGCCACCATGCCCGGCGTGTTCCTGTGCCTGACGCTGACGGGCATCAACCTGATCGGCGCCGCCTTCGAGCGCGCCCGCAACACGATCCACGGGGGCGCGTGATGGATCCGGTGCTCTGCGTCCGCGACCTCACCGTCGCCCTCGCCCTCCCGGGGCGCGAGCGGACGATTCTCGACGGGATCGGCTTCGACGTCGCCCCGCGGGAGATCGTCGGCGTGGTCGGCGCCTCCGGGGCGGGCAAGACGGTGCTGTCGCGGGCCGTGGTCAACTGGATCACCGCCCCGCTCGCGATCCGCTCCGGCGAGGTCCGCTTCCGCGGAAAGGATCTGCTGGCGCTGCCGCCGCGGGCGATGCGGGGGCTGCGGCGCGACATCGCCTATGTCGGCGCCGACCCGATGGGCGCCCTCGACCCGACCCTGCCGGTCGGGCGCCAGATCGTCGAGAAGCTGCGCGCGGTGATGCCGGAGGTGGGCGCGCGGGAGGCGCAGGCGCGCGTGATCGCCCTGCTCGACGCGGTGCGCATCCCCTCCGCCGCGTCGCGCTTCCACGATTACCCGTCGCAGTTCTCCGGCGGGATGATGCAGCGCGCGCTGATCGTCGACGCCATGGTCTCGAACCCGGCGCTGCTGGTGGCCGACAACGTGACCCAGCCCCTCGACGTGACCGTGGCCGCCCAGGTGATCCGCCTGATGCGCGAACTCACCGAGCGCTTCGAGACCGCGATCCTGTTCGTCTCCTCCTCGCTGCCCGTGGCGCGGGAGGCGGCGAGCCGGACCATGGTGATCGACGGCGGCCGGCTGGTCGAGGAGCAGCCGACCGAGGCGCTGATCGCCGCCCCGCGCCACGCCTATACCCGCGATCTCGTCGCGCAGATCCCGGTGATCTGGGGCGAGCGCCCGAGCCTGCCCGCTGTCCCGCGGGCCGCCGGCGCGCAGGCGGCCGAGGCGATCATCAGCCTGCGGGACGTGTCGCAGACCTACCGGGTGAAGCGCCGCGGCAGCTTTGCCGGCACGAGCGACCTGCGCGCGGTCCGCAACGTCACCTTCGACATCGCCAGGGGCGACAGCTTCGCCGTGGTCGGCGAATCCGGCTGCGGCAAGTCCACCCTGATGCGGTTGCTCAGCCGCCTGGAGCGCCCGAGCGGCGGCAGCGTGCTGTGCGAGGGCCGCGACATCGCCGGGCTGTCGGGATCGGAGCTCCTCGGCTTCCGCCGCAAGCTGCAGCTGGTGCTGCAGGACCCGTTCAACTCGCTGCCGCCGCGCACCGGCATCGGCGCCATGCTGGAGGCGCCCTTGCGCACCCACGGCTGGCGCGACGCCAAAAAGATCCGCGAGCGGGTGCGCGCGGTGATGGACGATGTCGGCCTGGCGCCCGCGCTCTACGACGACCTGCCGCTCGGGCTCTCGGCCGGGCAGCGCCAGCGGATCAACGTCGCCCGCGCCATGGTGCTCGAGCCCGAGATCCTGCTGATGGACGAGACGCTCTCGGCGCTCGACCAGACCGAGCAGTTCAAGCTGCTCGCCCTGTTCGAGAAGCTCCAGCGCGCGCACGGGCTGACCTACATCTACATCAGCCACGACCTCGCGATGGTGAGGAAGGCCTGCAACCGCGTCGCCGTGATGTATCTCGGCGAGGTCGTCGAACTCGCCGAGAACGAGCGCCTGTTCTTCGATCCGGGCCATCCCTACACCCGCGCCCTGCTCTCGGCGATGCCGGCCCTGGAGGCGCGGCGCTACCGGCCGGAGGATTGCCTGATGGAGGGCGAGCCGCCGAGCCCGATCGACCTGCCGCAGGGCTGCGCCTTCCGCTCCCGCTGCCCGCAGGCCTTCGACGCCTGCGCCCATCACCCGCCGTTCCTCATTGTGCGCGGCGCGCGCGACTTCGCCGCCTGCCACCGCGTGCCGGGAGCCGGCGCCGCCCTGCTCGCGGGCGCCGCCTGATGCCGCCCTTCCCCGAGACATCGATGAGATCCATGCCCGACATGACGGCCGACAGGACGGCTCCGCCCCCCGTGCGGATCGACCCCGCCCGCCTCCGGGCGATGATGGAGGCGGTCTCCGCCTTCGGCGGCGGGGCCGACGGCGCCCTGACCCGCCTGACGCTGTCGCCCGAGGACGGGCAGGCGCGCGACTGGCTCGCCGCGTGGTTTTCCGCGCACGGCTTCGCGCCGCGGGTCGATGCCATCGGCAATCAGTTCGGTTTCCTGGACCTTGCCGGACCCGGCGCGCCGACGGTGATGGTCGGCTCGCATCTCGACAGCCAGCCCAACGGCGGCCGCTTCGACGGGACGCTCGGCGTG